>DAOTXU010000001.1:0-2535 GCA_034435135.1 Anaerolineae bacterium
GCCGAGGATATTGTATCAGCCACGCCAGGCGTCGTCAAGCGCGGGCCGGCGGGGCGAGGGTCGATTGGGGGTGCATTCCAAGTCAGGGGTCATGCGGTGCGCCGCTGCGACCTCACCCCTCGCGCTGCCCGGCTTGCGCGGGGCAGGCAGCGCAGTCCCCGCTCCAGGAATGGAGAGGGGACTGACCTGTGCGCGGACTCCCCCGCGCCATAAATGGCGAGGGGGCAGGGGGCTATAGTCCGGCGAAGCCGGGGTGGGGTCAAACCGGCAGAGGCAAGCCTCACTGAATGTCGCCCCCAAAACGGAATGCACCCAGGCCTCGGATTGGTTTGCACGCGCCGGGAATCAGCGGTATACTAGAGTCCAGTGCGGGCGTGGTTCAGTGGTAGAACGTCTCCTTGCCAAGGAGAAGGTCACGGGTTCGAATCCCGTCGCCCGCTTCAGAGAACGCCACCTGTAGCGCTTGCGGACAAGCAACCCCCACAGGTGGCGTTTGATTTGGCAAGAAGACGTTCTACCCCTTCACCTCGCCACGCGAGGCGCTGGCAGCCATCGGCGCGTTAAACCCGGAGGTGGTCGTGATCAATGGCGGAGTCACGCAGGCTCATGTCGATTAGCCCCCACCCCGCGTGGGCAAACCAATCCTGAATCACCTCATTAACACTCTACAGAGAAACTGCCCCGCCTCAAGCCCGCTGTAAGCGCCAGGGCCTAATCATCGCCCTTCACCGCCACGTCGCCGTATTCCTTTTCCTGCTGATCGGGGCGGCGCTGATACAGCCAGGTCAGGTGCGCGAGGCGCTGGCTGGCGTGCGCGTTCAGCATCTCCGGCGTGAAGCGCCACGTCCAGTTGCCGGCGGGCTGGCCGGGAGTGTTCATCCGCGCTTCCGGGCCGAGGCCAAGCACGTCTTGCAATGGCGCGATAAACGTGTGCGCCGCCGACCGCATCCCCACCTGCATCAAGGTGAAAGCCGCGTCGCGCACGTCCTGGCCCAGGTACTCGGCGATAAACCGGCGCGTGTCGTCGTCAACCTCGTTGTTCCACCAACCAAGAGTGGTGTTGTTGTCGTGTGTGCCGCTGTAGACGATGCAGTTCGGGACGTGGTTATGCGGCAAGAACGGGTTCTTGGGGTCGCTCCACGCGAATTGCAGCACCTTCATGCCCGGCAGGTTGAAATGGTCGCGTAGCTTTTCCACGCCTTCGGTGATGACGCCCAGGTCCTCCGCGATGATCGGCAACTCGCCGAGCGCGCCCTGCACCACATTGAAAAAGTCCTCGCCCGGCCCTGGCACCCACCGGCCATTGACCGCCGTTTCCTCCTCAGCGGGGATTTCCCAGTACGCTTCAAAGCCCCGGAAATGGTCGATGCGCAGGTAATCCACCACGTTCAGCGTGGCCTGGAAGCGGCTGATCCACCAGCTATAGCCGCGCGCCTTCATCACATCCCAACGGTAAAGCGGGTTGCCCCAGCGCTGGCCGGTGGGACTGAAGTAGTCCGGCGGCACGCCGGCGATGACGGTCGGGTAGCCTTTCTCGTCCAGGTAGTATTCGTCGTGGTTGGCCCACACGTCGGCACTGTCATGCGCCACGAAGATAGGAATGTCGCCGAACAGGCGGATGCCCTTCGCATTGGCGTAGGACTTCACCGCGCACCATTGCGTATGGAAGACCCATTGGCGAAAGCGGTGCTCATTGATGCGCCGGGCGTGCGTCTGCCGCGCCTGCGCCAGCGCCGACTCTTCGTGCAGCGCCTCGCCTTCGGGCCACTCGACCCAGGGCCGCCCGCCGTGATGATCCTTGAGGGCAGCGAAGAGTGCGAAGTCATCCAGCCAGTGCGCATTTTGTGCGCACCACTCGCCGAACGCGGCCTTCTGTTCGGCGCTGCCCTGTGCGGCGAAGCGTTCGTAGGCCAGGGTGAGCATCCGGTCGTGATAGCCGATGACCCAGCCATAGTCCACGCGATCCGCCGGAAAGTCCGGCGCGTCTGCGAGGTCGTCGCGCGTCAGCCAGCCTTCGCCGATCAGCGTGCCCAGGCTGATGAGATTGGGATTGCCGGCGAAAGCCGAGAGCGTTTGATAGGGCGAGTCGCCGTAGCTGGTCGGGCCGAGCGGGAGCACCTGCCACACCGACTGGCTGTTGGCCTCCAACCAATCGACAAAGCGGTACGCCCATTCGCCCAGGTCGCCAATGCCGTAACGTCCGGGCAGTGAGGTAGGATGCAGCAAGACGCCGCTCGAACGCGGGAATAGAGCCATAGGCCAAGCCTTCTTTGTAGATGCTAGACAATGCCTGAGGTAAAAGTCCCGGAGTGAACCGGCCTGACATTTATTCTACCGATGGGTGAAGCGTTTTACCAAGATGAACCAGGGCAATGGCATAAAAACGGAGTCGGTTCTGACACAGAAGTGATTCAAGCTTTTGAGCCAACGACCGCGGTGCGTGTGGTGCTTGTCGTGTTGGCGGACACCTCACCCCCCGTCCCCCTCTCCCGGCTACGCCGGACTATAGCCGCAAGCGGAGAGGGGGTGTCGAGC
>DAOTXU010000002.1:0-10746 GCA_034435135.1 Anaerolineae bacterium
CCGCAGGCGAGACGGGGGTGAGGTAGAGAAAGACCTTAGCACGGCCACCTCTTGGCGTAAGTTTGAATCAGTTCATGTATATAGGCCGCCAGTTCATGTTATATTCAGGGTTACGGCGCGCTCTGATCTTGCAGCTTATTTGAGTCGCCTATGTGCACGCTGTCCATCATCATTGTCACCTATAACCCAGGCGAAGTAGCGCTCGATTGTCTGCGAAGCCTGCCGGTCGGCAACGACGACCCGCCTATCGAGGTCATCGTCGTGGATAACGCCTCCCAGGACGGGACGCCAGCGCAGATTGCGCAACATTTCCCCCAGGTGCGGCTCGTCATTCACGAAAACAATCCGGGGTTTGCAGCCGCCTGCAATCAAGGCATGGCACTGGCGAGCGGGCGCTATCTGTTGCTGCTCAACCCGGACGTGATCGTGCATCCGGGGGCACTGGCCGAGATGGCGTCGTTCCTAAATGACAATCCCGGCGTGGGGATCGTCGGGCCGCGTACTTTCGACGGCGAGGGGCAAGTCGCGCTCACCGCGCGCACCCCCTACAGTGTGACAAATGTTTTATGGAAATACCTGGGACTGGATCGCCTGTTCCCCAACCGCGTTTATGGGCATTATCGGTCGGCCTGCCGACACGCGCTTGCTCCCTTCGATGTCGGCTGGGTGCAGGGTTCATGTCTGATGCTGCGCCGCGAAGTTTATGAACAGGTCGGCGGGCTGGATGAAGGATTCTTCCTCTTCGCAGAGGAGGCCGACTTCTGCGCTCGCGCCATCGATGCCGGGTGGCGTATCAGCTATCTCCCCACCGCCAATGTGACCCACCACGAGTCGAGCGCGGTCTCGCGCTACCCCTCGGTCAAGATTCGCAGCCATCACCTGAGTCCGTTGCACTATTTCCGCAAGCGGGGCCGCGAGGGCGCGGTGCTCATGCTTAAGGTCGGTTTCACCGTCGAGCTTCTGGTCAAGATGGCGACCCGGCTTATCCAAATGCTGTGGCGGCGCGATAACGAACTGGCTTTGCGCGTGCGCACATACCGGGCTGTCTTAGGCGAGACCTGGCGCTTCTGACCGGTCGAAGATGGCTCGTGTCGCACCAATCAGCACAGGCGGTCGATCTCGTCGTACATTGCCTGGGCGCGCGCTGTGAATGAAAAGCGCCTGAGGATATGCGCCCGCGCTGCTTCGCCAGTGTCGTCCGCTTTGTCTAGAGCGTCGCGGATAGCGGCGGCCAGGGTTTCGGGAGCGACATCATCGACGAAGACGCCCGCATCCCCTGCCACCTCGGGAAGCGCACCACGCCGGGTCGTGACCGGTATGCAACGCGCCAGCATACTTTCGGCCAACGCCAGGCCGAAACCCTCATGTTGCGACGCCTGGACATAGACTTTTGCGCGTCGCCGGAGCGCGATCAGCTCATCGTCTTCGATATAACCTGCGAACCGAACGTTGGGTGAGGCGATACGCTGCAATTCGTGAATGTAATCGTCGCGGGCTTTGCCGACAACCACAAACGGGACGCCGGGCAGCAGCCTGGCGGCATCGGCAAAAGGGCGAATCCCTTTTCGATAGGCGTTCACCGCGTCAACGTTCCCGACCGTGATGACAAGACGTTCCTTTTCCACCGGCTGCGCGAAGGCCGGAACATCCGGCACACCGAGCGGCACAACGACCGTCTTTTCAGGCGTCAGTGGTGTGTTTGATAGCGCTTCCTGGCAACTGTATTGCGAAATCGCCAGCGCACGACTTGTCAGCCGGAATACCTGCCCGCTGACCAGACGCAACAATCCGCCGCGCCGCAAGCCATAATTAATCTCTGGCACGTCGGCGGTATCGTAGCCGCCGGTGATAAGCAATCGCGGAATGCCGCGCAATCGCGCAGTAAGGAAAACCGGCAGGCTGTGCCAACTCGCAAACCACGCCACGACGAGATCAACATCGCGGGTATGACGCCACATCTCATAGAACAAGGTCGGATGACGCCGGGTGATGCAAGCCGTTCGCACATCGTACCGCGCCCGAAGGATTTCTTCGTCAAGGGCGACAAATTGCGTATATCCATTGTAGACGTATAGAATTCGTTTCATGCGTTTTCCTCTAGGCAGAGAAGCGTGCTATAGTCGGTGACTATAGTGCCCTTTTGTGGCTGCCGCAAAAGCAAGCTCAATGGATCACAGCAAAAACCTACCGTTCGTCACCGTCGTCATGCCCATCCGCAACGAGGCGGACTTCATCGGGCGCAGCCTGGGCGCAGTGCTGGCGCAGGATTACCCGCGCGACCGCCTCGAAGTGCTCGTCGTGGACGGCATGTCCAGCGATGACACGCGCCAGGTCGTCGCGGAGGTCGCCGCCGCAGATGGGCGCGTGCGCCTGCTCGACAACCCGGCGCGGGTGGTGCCCACTGCGATGAATATCGGCATCGCCGCCGCGCACGGAGAGGTTATCGTCCGCGTGGACGGGCACACCGCCATCGCGCCGGATTACGTGGCGCGGTGCGTGCACCACTTGCAGCAGACCGGCGCGGATAACGTCGGCGGGCCGATGCAACCCGCCGGCCTCACGCCGATGGGCGAGGCTATCGCCGCCGCGACCAGCTCACCGTTCGGCATCCCGACGAGGTTTCATCACAGCAACCGGCCCGGCTACGTGGATACGGTCTACATGGGCGCGTGGCCGCGCGCCGCGCTTGCGCGCGTGGGCGGCTTCGACGAGGCGCTGATCCGCAACCAGGACTACGAGTTAAACTACCGCATCCGTCGCAGCGGCGGCAGGATTTACTTCGCGCCCGACATCCGTTCGACCTACTACGGCCGCCAGACGTTGCCTACCCTGGCGCGGCAGTACTTCCAATACGGCGTGTGGAAGGCGCGTGTGATTGCGCGACACCCGGCGTCCATCCGCCCGCGCCACCTGGTCGCGCCGGCGTTCGTGGCCGCGCTGGCCGGCGGCGCTGCGCTCGGTCCGCTCAGCCGTTGGGGAGGCCGGCTCTTCGCCTTCGCCGCCGGCAGCTACGCGCTGGCGAACCTGGCCGCGTCAACCTGGCTCGCAGTGAGGCGAGGCTGGCGGCTTCTACCCCGTCTGCCGCTCGCCTTTGCGACCCTACACCTGACCTGGGGTGCGGGCTTCTGGTGGGGCGTGGTGCAACTGGCGCGCGGGGTTGCGCGCGAGCGACGCGAATGATGCACAGGACTACACCCGGCGCGATTCTGCTTTGCCTGCTGGCTCTTCAGGCATTTTCGCCCCCTTCTCAGGCGGGGCAGGAGCCAATCACCCTGACGCTGGCAACCGGGCAGCCGGAGCTATTCGAGGCGTCGGTCGCGCGCTATATGGCCGCCAACCCTGACGTGACCGTGCGCATTCTCTCCACACCCGGCGCGCCGACCGGCCAACTCGCGCTCTACCAGCAAGCGCTGAATGCCCACTCCCCGGACGTTGACCTCTATGACATCGAAATCACCTGGCCGAGCCTGCTGGCGCGCCATCTGGCCGATCTGCGCCCGTTCCTCGACGACGGCGCGGTTGACCGCTACTTCCCGGCCCTCATTGGGGAAAGCACCATCGAGGGCAGGCTTGTCGCGCTCCCCTATATTGTAGATGCGGGAGTCCTCTACAGCCGGGCTGATCTGCTGGAAAAGTACGGCTACGCCGCGCCGCCGGCTACATGGGATGCGCTTGAGGCGATGGCGCAGGCCATCCAGCAGGGCGAGCGCGAGGCGGGAAACGCCGGCTTTTGGGGTTTTCTGTGGCAGGGCGAGCGCTACGAGGGCCTGACCTGCAACGCGCTCGAATGGCAGTACGCGGAGGGCGGCGGTCGCATCCTGGACGACGCCGGGCGGCCCCAGGTGAACAACACCGCGACCCTCGCCGCGCTGGAGCGCGCCGCCGCGTGGCCGGGCTTCATCAGCCCGCCGGCGGTGACCGCCCTGGTTGAGGAGGACACGCGCCTGCTCTGGCGCGCCGGCTACGCGGCCTTCATGCGCCACTGGACCTATGTCGCGCGTAACGAAACTACTTTTGACTTTACTGTCAGCCCGCTGCCCGCCGGCGACTCCGGCCAATCCGGCGGCTGTTTGCGCGGGTGGGCGCTGGCGGTCTCAAGCTACTCGCGCCGCCCGGTTCAGGCGGCGGCGCTGGCGGTTTTCCTGGCCGGCGAGGAAGAGCAGAGGCGGCGCGCGCTGGATTCCGACGCCAACCCCACCCTGGCCGCGCTGTACGACGACGCCGATATGCTCAGCGCCGCGCCCTGGCTTGCAGACTTGAAGGCGGTCTTCACGGGCGCCGTGCCGCGCCCGGCGAAGGTCGCGGGGGCGGCATACGACCAGGTTTCCGGCGCTTATGCCGCCGCCGTGCACCAGGCTCTCACCGGGGAGGTCGATCCCGCCGACGCGCTGGAAGATTTAGAGCGCGAACTCGCGGCGCTCCTGCCGACTCCCACGTCCGCACCTGAGCGCCCGGAGCCGGTCGGCACACCGGAGTAGGTGACTCAGGTTTCGTCTTGCCAATCGTCGTTCTCCCAATCGTCGTCCTCAATGAAGCGCGGCGCTTCAAAGAGCGGTTCTTCGGGGACCGGTTCCACCTCGGAGGGGGTGAGGTCCGGTTCAGGGGGCGGCGCGACCTGACTGCCTTCCGCTTCCGGCTCGGCTTCGGCGATGGCAGTTTCCAGCGGGGACTTGAGTTCTGAAGACCGCACAGACTCCGACTCGATAGGAACCTCTGCCGACTCCTCTTCTTCAGAAACGGACACTGTTTCTTCCGAGGTCTCTGGAAGCGCCGTCTCTAACTGTGTCGCGTCCTCAACCCATGTTTTCACTTCTGTGGCAGGTTCCATATCTACAGGAACCGGCGCAGGCGGTTCGGTCTCGGCAGCCGTCACCGGCGCGCCCGGCGGCGCGAGGAGCAACGCCTCAAGCTCCTCCTCGGTGATGTACTTGCCGTTGAAAAGCCGATAGATCGCGGGGTTGCGGGTGGGGTCTACGGCGTAATGCCAGCGATTGCGCCCGCGCTCGCGCAGCACCGACCGGCACGAATCGCAGTGCACCACGCGCCGCCCCCGCCCGAACAGGCCTCCCGAACGCCCCTCGACGTTCAGGCAACCGCCACACACTGGACATTGCTTGATCATGAGTCCACACCATACGCGCGACAAAAGCCAACAGGTAGCAATGTAGCACGTCCCCTCTTTGAGGACAAGCGGGAATAAGGGTAAGCGGCAGCTCCCTGGGAGCTGCAAGAGATTTGACATCGAACATATTTTCGTATATCCTTTGGCGTGAGCTTGACTACACGAACGAGGCGGTAGCATGACTGACCAACAGCCGACCGGACAAGCATCGTTCCTTCCCGATTATGCCCCTGCCCTTACCCGCGAGAGCGCGCTCGCCGAGGCCGTTGGCCCCTTCCGGGCCTACCTGCGCGAGGAGGGCAAGACCGCCAACACGCTCAAGTCCTTCACCAGCGACCTGAACTTGATGCAGCGCTACTTCGGTGAGGACGCCAGGCTCGGCAGCTTCACCGCCACGAAGTTGCAAGCGTACATGGCCTGGGTCGAAAACGGCCAGGGCGAAGGCATCCCGTGCAGCGCCAAATCCTACGCCCGGCGCGTCACCACGCTGAAGGTGTTCTTCAAGTGGCTGCACGACACGAAGGTCCTCCCCGCCGACCCCGCGCGCCCGGTGCCGCAGCGCTCCATCGGCGCGCCGATGCCAACTATCCTCATTGAAGAGGAGATTGACAAGCTCCTTGACGAAACCGCGCGCCGCCGGTTTAGCGAGAGGAACCCCGACGCGCGCCCGGAGCTGCTGGTGCGCCTGCTGCTCGACACCGGGATCAAAAAGAGCGAGTGCATGAACATCCGCCCCGGCGACATCCACCGCGAAGGCGCGCGCTCCATCCTGCACGTGCGCCGCCGCACCGCCCGCGACGTGTACAAGGAGCGTAAAATCCCGCTCAACCCGGACTGGCTCGAAGTGCTCGACGAATACATGGAGCAGTACACGCCGCCGGATCACATCTTCAACTGCACCGCGCGCAACCTCGAATACGTGCTCACCGATCTCTCCGAAGTGGCCGGGATCACGCCAGTCTCGTTCGAGATGCTGCGCTGGACCTCGGCAGTGCGCGACTTCCGCGCCGGGATGCCGCCCGACGAGTTACGCGAGAAGTTGGGTCTGAGCCGCATCAGTTGGCGCGAGACCGGCGCGAAAATCGAACGACTCGCTTCCGGCTCGTAGGGACGCGCCAACGCAGCGCCCCTACCCTTCCTTTACCACAATTCGCACCGCTCCATCTGCGACCGGCTCGCCGTCCACCAGCGCCGGAGCGCGCGTCTCATCGCTCAGCCGGTACAGCCCCACTGCCACCTCATACGGTTCGGCTTCCGGCGGCAGGGGCACACGATGGGTGTCCACTACGACATCGCCCGCGAGCCACGCCCACGTCGGGTAGTCCCCATTCACGGGCGGGCCGTCGCCTTGCTCGATCAGCACGCCGTTCGCATCCAGCGCGTGCACAAAGACCGTCCAGTCCTCGCCGACGTCCTGCTCGACCGCCCAATGGAGCGTCACCTCCAGCGCGCCGTCGCCCCGCTGCGCGAAATCGCAACCGGCCAAGCGCACGCCGATGTCAAACTGCGCGTCAAGCGCACGCGCCGGGGGCGGGACCTCGCCGGGGCGGAGCCGCGTCCAGCCGACAATGGGCAGGCCTGCGACCGGCGCGCCGTCCGCGCCGAAGATCGGCAACAGCGCTTTGTCCTGGCCCACGAGCCGCGCCACAATCCACCCTACCGCCGGCCTCGCCACGTCCTCGGCCACCGGCAGCGCATACCGGTCGCGCGCGACCATGCCCGGCTCCCACTGGCTGGTGGGCCACGTCCCGCCGCCGGGGTAGCTGGTGATGATCTTCGCCGGCTGGAAGCTCTGCCCCAGCAGTTGCAGGTCCAGCGCGTAATCCGCGTCCATCGACGCCAGCGCCTCCCAATACAGGGTCACGTGAACCTCCCCACCCGGCGCGACTGCCCCCTCCTCGACCTCCGCCGCGAGCAGCTTCATGCCATCGCCGTAGCGCCACCCGATCCACGCCGCCGACGCGGGAATGTCCGCCGCGTTTATCGCAGGCGGCGGGACGAGGGTCGGGCGCACATAGATGGGCATTGCCGCCACTGCCATGAACGCCAGCACGGCCGGCAATGCGCCCGCCGCCCATCGCACGCGCAGGAAGCGCGCCAGCAGGTCCAGGCCGAGCGCGAGCAACAGCGCCATCGCGGAGATTGCCGGGAACATCAGCCGCCCGTGGTAGGCGTCCAGGTAGACGTTGTAGATCGTGACGCCCGCGAACACGGCCCCGACCCACGCGATCACCACTCCCAGGCGGAGCAAGTCATCCCAGCGGCGCGCGCGCCAATGTCCGATCAGGACCGCGATCACCCCGACTGCTCCCAGTTCGGAGAGCACATCCATCAAGCCGAGGTACGGGATGGGCAGCAGTATCTTGAACCAGCCGAACATCCCCCAGTACGAGTACCGCAGCCCCCGGAACTCCTCGGCGAAGACCGCCGGGTCGGTCAGGAACGCGGTGCGGTACGGCGTGCCCGGATAGCCGAGCGTCTGCATCAGCGCGGTCGCGCCGGTCAGCTCGCCGTAGACCGCGTAGTTGCGCGCGAACCACCACCCGCAGATCGCCGCCGCCGGGACCAGGATCAGCGCCGCCGCCTGCCACAAGGGGATGGGCAGCCGTCGCCGCCGCCGCGCGACGATCACGACCAGCAGCGTGAGGGGCGCCGCCGCGAGCGCGCTCGTCTTCGCCAGGGCCGCCAGCCCGCTCACGACGCCGAGCGCCAGCGCCAACCGCCGCGTCCCGCCGCCGTTGAGGGCGCGCGCCACCAGCCACAGCGCGATTGCGGAAAGCCCCGCGACCGCCGCGTCGTTGCTCACCGCCGCGCTCACGGAGAGAAACGCCGGGTTGAACGCCACGACTGCTGCTGCCATCAGCGCGATATGCCTGTTCACAGACAGGGGGCTTAAGCCCCCTGTCTGAGCGCTTGCTTGGGGAGCCTGTTTTACCTCACCCCCTTTCCCCCTCTCCATGAATGGAGAGGGGGGAAACGAAACCACTTCCAACACCAGCAGATACGCGCCAATCACCGCGAGCAGCCCGAACCCGGTCGAGACGGCGCGCGCCAGATGCACCCCCAGCGCCGCGCCCTGCCAGGGGAACGCCTCGGCGGCGGTGTGGATAAACAGATTCTTGTTGGTAGGGTCGAGCGCCTCGAAGAGATGAAAGTAGGGGTTTCGATACAGCAGCGCGTCCATCGGCGCAGCGCCGGCCAGCGCGACCGGGAACGCCGCCACTGCGTAATAGAGCGGTCCCTGTCCGCCCTCGTGGTAGCGCCAGGGGTCGGCTTCGTCGCGCACGCGCGGCAGCACGGGCAACCCTTCGCCGCGCGCCAGGCTCAGCACGTATTGATAATGCCCGTGCTCGTCCGGGTTCTCGAATAGCGGCATCGCCGCGTTGTAGTAGCCGCTCAGCGCGACGAAGACCAGGCACAACAGCGCCAGCGGCCTCGCGCGCCACCAACGGAGAAGTCGATTGCTTTCATTCCCCCGGCTGAAGCCGTGGGCTGAGTGTGAAGCCATGCAATTCAAGCCGACGATTAGCCGCCGACCTCAGTCGGCGGCTTGGAAAACCTTCACGGCAACACAAACAACTTATAATCCGGCCCGGACTGGCCCTCGCAGTGCGTTTCGATCAGGCCCGAACCCTCCGCGCGCAACGCCGCCAGCGCCGCCTGCCGCATCGACTCCATGATATTGGGTAGAGCTGCTATCTCTTCCGCCGTAAAGAACTGCGCCGCGTCCACCTCGAAGTTATCGGCCTGCGGCGTGCCGCTCACCAACCGCATCTTAAAGACCACGTACACCGCGCCGCCGTTCGGTCGGTAGCGCGTGCGCACGCCGACGACGCCCTCCGCCACACCCTCGACGCCGGCCTCTTCGCGCAGCTCGCGCGCCGCCGCCGCGTCGAGCAGCTCTTCGTGGCTGGCGAAGCCGCCCGGCAATACCCACTTACCCTTCGCGCCGCCGTAGGTCTGCCGCACGAGCAGGACCTTGCCCTCGTGCACCAGCGCCGCCCCGACGCCGACATCCCATCGCTTATCATCGCTCAGCTTATCACCAAACACGGCACAACAACCCTTTCAGGTACGCTCCCTCCGGGAAGGTCAGCGCGACCGGGTGATCCTCGCCCGGCCCAAGCTGGCGCAGGATTTGCGCCTCGCGCCCGGAGTCCACCAACGCGCCGGACACAATCTTTTGGAAGAGGTTCGCGCTCACCAGCCCGGAGCACGAAAACGTCAGCAGCAACCCGCCCGGCTTGAGCAACTGAAACGCGAGCAGGTTGATGTCTTTATAGCCGCGCGTCGCCGCCTCCAAATCGCGCGCCGCCTGCGCAAACTTCGGCGGGTCGAGCACAATCACGTCGAACGTCCGCCCCTCCGTGCGGAACGCGCGCAGCGCGCCGAAGACGTTCGCCTCCATGAAATCATCGTCGCGGACAGGGGAGCCGTTTAGCGCCACGTTCGCGCGCGCGAGTTTCAACGCCTCCGGCGCGCTGTCGATGTTGATGACCCGCCCCGCGCCGGCGCTGAGCGCGTAGACCGCAAAGCCGCCCGTGTAGGAGAAGGCATTGAGCACCGTCTTATTCGCGGCACTGGGGTCGGCGCGGAGCAGATCGGCCAGCAGCGCGCGGTTCTCGCGCTGGTCAAGATAGAAGCCGGTCTTGTGGCCGGCGCGCACGTCCACCCAGAACCGCCGCCCGCGCTCAACCACCTGCACCCACTCCGGCGGCTCCGCGCCGAGCAGCGCGCCCGTCGCCGGCTCCAGGCCCTCTTTCGCGCGCACGTCGGCGTCGCTGCGCTCGTAGACCCCCACCGGCGCGAGCAGGTCCGCCAGCAGCCGCGCGAGCGTCCCTTTGCGCCGGTCAATGCCGAGCGTGAGCGCCTGGACCACCAGCCAGTCGCCGTAGCGGTCCACGACCAGCCCCGGCAGCCCGTCGCTCTCGGCGTTGACGAGCCGGTACGCCGTCGTCTCTCCCGACACGGCCAGCGCCCGCCGCGCCGAAATCGCGCGCTCCAGCCGGGCGCGCCAGAAAGCGTCGTCTATTGCCTCGTCGGGGTTCCAGGTGAGCAGGCGCACACGGATTTGCGAGCGGCGGTTCCAGTAGCCGACCGCCAACGTCTCCCCGCTGGCGCTGTGCACGGTCACCAGGTCGCCGTCGGCAGGACCGCCCTCGACGCGCGCAATCGCCCCGGAGAACACCCAGGGGTGCCGGTTGCGCACGGGTTTGTCGCGGTCGGGGTTGAGGGTGATAACAGGTCGCGTCATCATCAGAACAGCGACGGCTGCACAGGTCGCCCATCGCCTTTTGACGCATCAGGTGTAACCGCCGGGGTCTCCTGGCCCACCAGCGCCAGCAGGCCGGCTTCATCGAGAACAGGCACGCCCAACTGCTGCGCCTTCGTCAGCTTGCTGCCGGGGTTTTCGCCGGCCACGACGTAGCCGGTCTTCTTGCTCACGCTGTCGGTGACGCGCCCGCCGTGCGCCTGGATCAGCGCCGTCGCCTCGTCGCGCGTCATGTTGGGGAGCGCGCCGGTGAGCACGAAGGTCAGCCCGGCGAGCTTGTCGCTGGCGGGGCGAACCGACGGTTCGCCCCTACCGCCCACTTCGAGACGGACGCCCGCCGCGCGCAGCTTTT
>DAOTXU010000003.1:0-16079 GCA_034435135.1 Anaerolineae bacterium
GCTCAAGCGACGTAGCGTTCGCCAGAGTCGATAGCCCTCGTGTGAAAAACGTCGTGGACAGCGGGCTAAATCCCCCCCATCCCTTGAACTGATTCAAACTTTTGCCAACAGCTGGCCGTGCTAAGCGTTTCTCTACCTCACCCCCGTCTCGCCTGCGGCGCGACACCCCCTCTCCGCTTGCGGCTATAGTCCGGCGTAGCCGGGAGAGAGGGACGGGGGGTGAGGTCGCCCGCAAACACGACCAGCGCCACCGCATCGGTGCTGTTGGCTCAAAAGCTTGAATCACTTCATTCTCATTTTAACCCTCGCGTACCGCTGGTGCGCAGTCTCTCCCTAATAAACGCGCGAAGACTTAAATGCACGCTGACGTCCTCTCCAAAAAGCGGAGAAAAAGTAACACACGTTCGGAGACAAGTATAGTCGCTGGTGGGAAAAAAGGGGCGCAGTTCAACCTGGGAAGGGTGATAACGCCGTCCCCTGGACCGCAACCTTATGTCTCTGAGGCGAGAGGCATCGCCGCCGCTCTGGAGGGAGGGCAAACGAAAGGAAACTCAGGCGCATGAGGTTGCGCGCCACGATCACCAGGCGCGGGTACGGTCACGGCTTGGGGTGCGTTTGCGTCGCATCTTCCCGGATTTTGCGATGCACCCTACCTTTTCACCGGGTTGTCTTTCCCTGTAGTGTAGGGTACAATGGTGGCCGTTACACGTTGGGGGATAGTTTAACGGGCAGAACAGTGGACTCTGGATCCATCAGTCGTGGTTCGAATCCACGTCCCCCAGCCTGCCAAGTTGTTAAGGTGCAACCGGGCTGCTGATGCGCCCTGGAGGACCTGCTCAGCGAAAACCGCTGCGACCCGCGTGACAAAGGGCAGGGCGCCTGAGCAGGCCCTCCAAAAGGTGCCAACAACGGCACAGTTGGCCCTGAAGGGCCAGGCTGAAGAGCTACCTGCCGGTCTTGCTGGACGGGCGCAGGTGGCTCACATGGGAGGTGGGCGTCACTGTGGTGGTGCCCACCGTGTTGTTTCATGCCGCCGTCAAGGCGGCCGGAAGCTCCTGGCGGAGACTAGGGTCCTGCGGCTTCTCTGGCACAACGAGCAGCTCGTTTGGCGTCACCCCGAAATACCAGCAAAACCGCATGAGTGTATCAGCGTCAAACCGGGTGACGCGATTGCGCACCCAGGCTGTGACGGTGTTTTGCGTTACCCCAACCTCTTCGGCAAGCTGTTGGTGGGTGATCATACGCCCTTCTTCACGCTGCTTTTTCGCCAGGAGTTCCCCAACACGGTTGGTCACCACCACGGCCACAGACAGCCTCACCTCCTTTCGGTTCAACTTGTACAGAAGTTTACACGGTTAGTTGCTACTTGTCAACCCATGTTACTTGAAAATCATACTTAGTCGTGATACGCTTCCCGCAGGATCCAAAACGCAGAAGGCCGCCCGTGTCCTGCCCTGACAAGCGCTCACGGTGCGGCCCTGCCCCAGTGTCTCGCGGGGCACTGTCATTGTAGCACAGTCCGCCCTCGCGTAAAAGCCGCACCAGGAGGGCGGCTGGCATGATCTACGATCCTTCAGGCACTCCCGTAACCGTCGTGGCCGTCGATCCTGACGGCAGAACCGTCCTGGTCAAGCATCCCCAGCATGGGACGCTCGACCTCCCCATCGCCGACCTGCGCGCCGACGGTGGCCAGCAAGAGATCGACGAGACGCTCGTCGCCGGCGCGGGCACGGTCCTCACCATGCTCGCCGCCGAGGTCATCACCGCGGTGGCGGCGCTGGCGCTCATGGTGGTGTTCGCGGTCCTGGAGGCGGAGCGCATCTATTCCGGCGCGCTCGCGCTGGGGCAGACCCCCGACCAGGCGCGGCTGATCGCGGTCGCGCTCGTCACCGGCAACGCGATCACCCCCATCTACGTCCTGCGCAACCTGCGTGGGCAGGGGCGCATCACGCGCACGCGCGCCACGGTGCGGGGCTGGCTGGAGGCGTTCTGGCGGCGGCGACGGCGCGCGGCGTCGTCGTGACGAACACGCCGGGGGCGAACAGCGTCGCCGTGGCCGAACTCACCATCGCGTTTGTGCTCGCCCTGGCGCGGCATCTGCCGCAGCACAACCAGATCGTCAAGAGCGGCGGCTGGCCCCGGATCACCGGGTACGAACTGGACGGCCTCACGCTGGGCCTGATCGGGATGGGGCGCATCGGGCAGGAGGTCGCGCGGCGGGCGGCGGCGTTCGGGATGCGGCTCCTGTATTTTGATCCTGTCCCCCCTCCCGTCGAGCTTACCCAGAGTCTCCAGGTGTCTTATCGCCCGCTGGAGGATTTGCTCTCCGAGAGCGATGTGATCAGCCTGCACCTTCCGCTCACGGACGAAACCCGCCACCTGATCGACCGAAACGCGCTGCAACGGGGCAAGTCGTCCGCGTTTCTCATCAACACCTCGCGCGGAGGCCTGGTGGACGAGCCGGCGCTCTATGAGGCGCTGGCGGGAGGGGCGCGGGCCGGCGCGGCCTGCGACGTGTTCGCGCAAGAGCCGCCGGTCTGCAACCCGCTCTTGGGGCTGGACAACTTCATGGCGACGCCGCATGTGGGCATGACCATGTACCAGACGACGCGACGCATCGGGATCATGGCTTCGGCGAGCGTGCTTGCCGTGCTGCGTGGAGAGCGCCCCGCCCATGTGGTGAATCCTGGGGTCTACCAACAGGGGAAAGCCGCCGACCGCCTCCGTGATCTCCCGTGATGGGTTGAGGGGGTAACACGGCGGTAAAAAACCCGCCCCTTTGGGTGGGGCTGGGGCGCGCAGTCTGGCCCCCTCAGCAGCGAAGCGCCGCTGTGCGCGCCTCGCCAGGGCTGTTTTTCGCCGTTATTCCCCGGACGCTTCGAGAAACGCCCGGATGCCGGCGGTGACGACCTCAGGCTGCTCCAGGTGGCTGAATCCCCCGGCGTCAATCACCCAGTAGAACACGGCGTCAGGGAACTGCGCGATGGCGTTGCCAAGCTGTTCCTCGTCCACTCCCTGCTGTTGAGCGAAGTCGCCTTGTAAGAGCAGCACGGGGAAGTCCATTACCGTATAATCTACAAGTCGTCTTTCATTCGCGCCTTCCTCGGCGGCGTTGGCTCCAAACGCGAACATCATATCCCGGTAGTAGCGGGGCGCGGCTTCGGCGACCCCGTCGCGACTGTGCTCGGCGACCAGTCGCGCGATGTCCGCTTCAGGTATTTCCTGCACGGTTTGCCGGGCCAACGTGGACCTGACAAACGTATCGGCATCCTGCATCTGTTGTGACATTCGCTCAACCATCCACTCCGGGTTTGGGGCCTCGCCCGCGCCGGGGACGTCACCCGGTGCCGGTGGCGTGGCAACGCCATCGCCCGCGCCGGGCTGAGTACCCGGCGCGGGTGCACGTGGTGTACCATCTTCGCCGCCGGGGAACGCGCCGCCCTCGCCGCCAGGGATTGCCCCACCTTGACGACCCGGAAACGCGCCGAACACGCGAAGCGTGGTGTCGATCCGCACGTAACCTGTGATGCGGTCGGGATGGTTCATGCCGATATAGTCGGCAACGTTTGCGCCCTGGTCGCGCGCGACCATAGCGAACTTCTCCAGACCGATGGCATCCAGCAGCGCTACGATCTCCTCGGCGACTGCTGCTGCGCTGTAGTCGCCGTCCGCCTTATCCGATTGTCCGTAGCCCTTCAGGTCGATGGCGATGACGTGATAATCGGTCGCCAGGCCGGCCATCTGGTAATGCCACGTATACCACGACTCCGGCATCCCATGCAGGAACACGACGGGTTCGCCTTCGCCCGCTTCGACGTAGTGCCACGTCAACCCATCGACTTCGACGAAGCGGTGCGTATACTCGACGCCATCCACGGTCTCAACATCGCCATCCTGGTTCGTCACGACCTCGCCAGACTGCGCTGCTGCCGGGACGACCGCGCCGACCATGATGAAGAGCATCATGACCAACATTGTGAACGGAACTCGCTTGCCTACGCTCAACATATCCGTCTCCTTCAATTGTTTGATGAACACTGCTGCACCCGCAAAAGAGCGACGTAATCGTATCCTACTGGCACCGCCCACCGGGGAAATAGCGCGCATCGCTGCCCGATGGATTGACGGCGAGGGTCTCCTTTACGTACTGGCCGCTGGAGTCCTGCACTTCGACATCATACAATCGAAGGGCGCACCTGGGTGCTTCGACCCTCAGGTCAGAGGCACCGTTCGTGTTGGGCACCTCCTGCCCGTTGATCCACACTGTGTAAGGAGCCTCGCCGCCCTGGACGTTGATCCAGCCGGTGCACACGTAGTTGTATGGGCCGGCATAGGTACAGGCCTGGTAGGTCGGGTACACGTCCAGTGGCGTATAGGCAACGCTCGTCGTCGTAGTGGTGCTTTCCGTCGATTCAGCCGACTCCACTGTAGCGAGCGTGACGCCCATCGTCACCTCGCCACAACCGCCGGCGCACAGCGTCCCTTCGTACCGGGCGACCTCATGCACGCCTTCCGCGTCCACGCGCACCAGCAGCGCTGACCGTATGGTCTCCCCCTGCCCGTAAGTCGCCGGGCGATACGCGCCCTGCACGCCGACGATCGTGCCCGCGTCGGCCAGCCATGCCTGGATGTCCGCCGCCGCTGGCCCGACTTCCGCGATGGCGTGCGCGATGAGGTACACCGCGTCATAGTACGCCGCGCTCTGTGGCGCCGGCGGCTGGCCGTACCGGTCCGTATAGTGCTCCGTGAAGGTCTGGCTCGCCCACGACCCGGCTGTCGGCCACCAGTTCACCGCGCCGAGCACCTCAATGCCGGCCGGCGCATCGAGGGTCTCCACCAGCTCCGGCGTGAGATAGCCGTAAACGAATGTGCCCGTCCAGCCCAACGCGCCCAGTTCGGCCAGCAGGCTCGTCGCCGCCGTCGGCGTCGTCCAGGCGAGCACCGCCTGTGTGCCCGACGCGGCGATCTGGCCGGCCATGCCGGCGAAGTCGTCTTCGTCCAGCGTATGCTCAAGGGCGCGGAGGATCTGGCCGTCATCTGAGTCGGCGATCACGTCCGTAATCGCATCGACGGCGTTGAGCGCGTAGTCCGTGCGCACCACCACGGTTGCAAAGTTGGCGAGTCCGCGCACGTCGAGCAGGTAAGCGGCGGCGGCGGCAGCCAGCGCCGCGTCATTTGAGCGCACCTGGAACACGTAATCGCTGGGATCGTCGTTGGGGATCCAGGCGTTGGTCGCCGTCGTCAGTTGGGGAACGCCCGACTGCGCCGCGAGGGACAGATTCGGCGTGATGAGCGCGTTGTAGTCTGGCCCCAGGATGACGCTTGCGCCGGCCTGGGCGGCCTGGGTCACGGCGCTGGCGGCTTCTTCGGCGGTCGTCGCGCTGTAGGATTGCAGTTGCAGCATGTAGCGCACATCGTCCGGGCCGACCACGCCGCCGGCGTTGTTGATTTCACGCACCGCCAGCTCCGCCGCCTGTTGCGCCTGACGCCCGCGCGCTTCGGCGGGGCCTTTCAGAGTGGCGATGAGCGCCAGCGTGACCACCGCGCGGCTTTCGGTCGAGACGTCGGACGCGCCTACCGACCAGATGTCAGGGCAGTTAGCGCACACGCCGTTGACGTACTGCGCGGCCTCGATCAGCGCCGCGTTTGCATTGACCTCGACCAGGCGCAGGTCGCCGGTCTGCGCACGGTTGTAGACGCCCTGCACGCCGTAATAATCGGCGATGGTATCCAGCGCGTAGGCGATATCGTCCGGGTCGCTGCCGGCGTCGGTCACCGCTTCGGCCAATAAGTACATGGCATCGTAGTAAGCCGCCGCATGGTCCGGCGGCGCGCCGCCCCAGCGCTCATTGTAAGCGTCTACAAAGCTCTGGCTGAACGCATCGTAGGCGGCGGCAGACCAGCCCGCCATTCCATACACGCCAGCGGCAAGCTCCGCGCCGGCGAGGTCAACAAAGCCGCTGCCCAGACCGGCGTAAACCGTCACCCCGCCCCATCCGACGGCCCGCAACGCTTCGACCAACCGGGCCGCCTGTGCGTCCAGCGTCCAGGCGAGGACCGCCTGCGCGCCGGAGTCGCGGATTTCGCGCGCGTCGGCGAGCAGGTCATCCGCGCTGGCGGCGTGCGCCAGGTTGGCGACGACCTCCGCGCCGGCGTCCTCAACCGCTTCGGTGAAGACCGTCAGGCTGTGTTGGACCGCCTCTGTGTCTACCGCAGCGACGGCGATTTTAGAGAAGCCGCGCTCGTTGACCAGGTAGTCGGCCACCGCCTGCGCCCAATCGTCCAGGTCGGCGGAGAGGTGGAAGGCGTTATCGCCAGCGCTGTCCGCTGCCGGCGCATCCGGCGCGCCGTAGAGCACCGGGATCGGCGGCTCGCCCGCGTTCAGGATCGCGCGCACGCGCCCGGCCAGGTCCGGCCCCAGCGCCGCAACCGCGCCGTCGGCGACGGCGTCCGCCAGCGCCTCAAGCGCTTCGCTGTCGGTGTCGGCGGGGTAGTACAGCACCTCAAAGCGATACCGCGCCCCATCCGGGCCGGCGACCCCCTGCGCGTAGAGGCCCGCGCCGGAGGCGTTGATCTGCTCGGCGGCCAGGACCGCGGCCTGGTAAAGAAGCTGGTCCGCCGCCGCCTGCGCGCCCGTGCTCGCGCCGATGTAGGCGACGACCAGCGTTGTTTCAGTCTGCGCCGAAGCAGCCGGGAGCGCGCCCAGCAACAGCGCCGCGGCGAAGAACAAATTCACGAACATGCGCTTGCTTTTCATGATGAATCTGATCCTTTTCTTGTGACACAAGATTATTCGTAGCGCAAAGCCTCGATGGGTTGGAGGCGAGCCGCCCGGTTGGCCGGGTAAAGTCCAAAGAACATGCCCACCAATACCGAGAAACCAAACCCTAACGCGACCGCCATCGGCGAAAGCCAGGCCGACATCAATCCAGAGGAGTTGACCAGCAGCATGATGCCGCCGCTGACCAGGATGCCGATGACGCCGCCGGTGGTGCTGAGCACGACCGTCTCGATCAGGAACTGCGCCAGGATGTGAACCCGCTGCGCGCCGACCGCCTTGCGCAGGCCGATTTCTTTGGTGCGCTCGGTGACGGAGACCAGCGTGATGTTCATGATGCCGATCCCGCCTACGAACAGCGATATGCCGGCGATGGCGCCCAGAAAGACGGTCAGCGTGTTGTAGACCGATTCGACCGTCTCCAACAGGGTGCTCGCGCTGAAGACGCCATAGGGCAGGTCCTCATCCGGCAGGATGTCATGCAGGTCACGCAGCAGCGCCTCCACGCCGTCGATGACCTGGGAGACGACTTCCGAGCTGTCGGCCAGGAGGGCGACGGTCGAGACGGATTCCTCGCTGCCGACCAGCGTCATGGACCTGTAGAGCCGGCGGGACGCCGTGCTCAGGGGCACGTAGACAACGGAGTCGGGGTCGCCGAAGGTCGCTCCGCTGCCGCTGTCGGCGGCGACGCCGACCACCTCGAACCGCACGTTGTTGATGCGGATGCTCTCCCCGATCGGGTTCAACCCGCCGAACAGGTCTTCGGCGGTTTGCGAGCCGAGCACCGCGACGCGCTCCTTAGAGGCTTGGTCGTCGTCGTTGAGGAACCGCCCCAGGTTCATCTCCAATACGTTCACCTCAGCGTAAGCAGCAGTTGTGGCGGTGACAGAGACGGTGACGCTCACATCTCCAAACTTCACGGTCGCCTGAAGTGAATTGCTGGGAGCGACCGCGACCACGTGGCTGAGCCGGCTCTCAAGCGCCTCGACATCGGAGAGTGTAAGGGCGTATTGCGCCGTCCGGCTCCGCGAACGGATGCTGACCACGTTGGCGCCCGCGCCCTCGATGCGGTTGGTGATGGACGCGCTCGCGCTCTGCCCGACGGAGATCAGCGAGACGACGGCTGCCACCCCGATGATGATGCCCAGCATGGTCAGCGCCGAGCGCAGTTTGTTCGCCATCAGTGCGTCGAAGGCCACGCCGAGGTTCTGAAGCAGGTTGATGCCCGCGCCGCCGCCGAGGTGGATCACGGTGGGAGCTTCTGCTGCCTTCGGCGCGGCGGCAGCTTTCGGCGCTTTCGGGATGACGGAGACCTCCGGCGCCCTGGGCGGGACGGGGACTTCCGCTGCCTTCGGCGCGGCGGCGACCTTTGGCGCTTTCGGCATGACGGACACCTCCGTTGCCTTCGGCGCGGTCGAGACGCCTGACTTGCCGGCTTTATCGGTTGCCTTCATGGGTTGGCGCGCAGGCTGCCTTGCCGGTTGGGTTGTGGTCACCGGGCGCGGGACTGCCATTTGCACGAACAATCCCACCGTCCCCGCGAGCGCAATCCAGAATCCAGGGGTCACCACACCGATCAGGTCAACCTGCGAAGTGGGGTTCTGGACCAGGAAGAAATAGCCATAGTACAGCAGCGCAATCACGCCGCCAGCCGCGATCAGGGCCGGGACGAGGTAGCGCCTGCCCTTCACAGGTTTCAGGAAATCCCACACTGCCATGCCAGCCGCGATGAGCGCGCCGATGGCGATCAGGTAAGGCGCAAGCTGCGCCAACCCGTCCTGAGAAGCGCCCAGGCCGCCGATCTGCCCACCAGCTCCGAAGTTCGCTGAGGCGAACGGCTGAGCGCCGCTTGCCGTATCGCTCGATCCCCCGAACGGCTGCAAGCCGCTTGCCGTATCACTCGATTCCCCGAACGGCTGCAAGCCGCTTAGGGCGCTGTCAGCGTTAGCAGATGGGAAACTGCCTCCCTGCGCCATGCGCTCTGCCATACGCTGCTGCATCTGTTCGACATCGAAGCCCTCCGGCAACTCGATGCCGCGCGCCTCAAGCTGGCTGCGAATGATCTGGGTTTGGTCCACCCAGGGGGTCGTGAACAGCACCGCGAAGAGCATCACTGCCGCAGAGATCAGCGTCACGATATTGGCCCGGTTAGTGGCAAGACGAGGGCGTACTTGCTTAAGCTCGGTCCATGTCTGCGTCATGCTGCGCCTCCTCGCTCACATCACTGTGCTGTTTCTTCTTCCCCTTCTTCTCTTTCTTTTCCGACTTGGCTGCCTTTTTCGACTTCCCTTTCTGTTTGGATTGCACTTCGCCGGCTGTCTGGTTAACGTCTGAGCCAACCTCGGCCACGACCGCCGCGCCGGGTTTCCTGCCGGGCATCACGCCGGCCGGGAGCGGGATCACCAGCCCGTCGCGCAGGTAGATGACCCGTTCGGTCTGCGCGGCGACCTCCGGGTCGTGCGTGACGACGATGAGTGTGATGCCGCGCTCGCGGTGCAGTTGGTGGAACAGCGCAATGATCTCATGGCCGGTCTTGCTGTCCAGGTTGCCAGTTGGCTCGTCGGCGAGCACAATCGATGGGTTGTTGACGAGCGCACGCGCGATGGCGACGCGCTGCTGCTCCCCACCCGAAAGCTCAGTCGGCTTGTGATCGAGCCTGTCGCCAAGGCCCACTAACTCCAACGCCCGGCGGGCGTGTTCAGCCCGCGCCTTTGCAGATGCGCCGTTGTACACCAGAGGCAGGGCGGCGTTCGCCAGCGCGGTGCTGCGCGGCAGCAGGTTGAACTGCTGGAAGACGAACCCGATCCGCGCGTTGCGCACGCGCGCAAGCTGGTCCTCGCGCATCTGGCCGATCTCCTGGCCGTCGAGCCGGTAGCTGCCGCTGGTGGGTTTGTCGAGCGCGCCCAGGATCGCCATGAGCGTGCTCTTGCCGGAGCCGGACGGCCCCATGATGGCGACCATCTCGCCCTCTTGGATCTCGATGGATACGCCGCGCAGCGCGCGCACCTCAGTGTCGCCCATCAGGTAGACCTTGGTCAGATTGCGTGTCTCGATGACGGTTCTTACTGACATGGTGACCTCGCTCAACCGCCGCCAAAGGGCCTGAGGCCGCCGCCGTCACCGGGCATGATGGGACCCTCCATAAAACCGCCGCCGCCAGGGAATCCCTCGGTGCTGTTACTGCTGGTTGTCTGCGACGCGGTGACGTACACGATCTGACCTTCTTGCAGGTCGCCTTCAACCACGGTCTGCCCGCCAGAAGAATTGCCGGTGACGACCGGCACGCGCGCCGGCTCGCCCGTGTCGCTCTGAACCATCACGAATTCGTTCCCGGTCGCATCTCGCTGGATCGCCCCCGTCGGCACAACCAGCACGTTTTCATCGGCGGTGATCTTGATCTCCGCATCGGCGGTCATGCCGAGGATGACGTTCACCCCCTCATCGGGCGTCACGTCCACGCGCACGCCGTAGGTCACGATGCCTTGCGTCTCCGTGCCCGACGGATCAACACGCGCCACCACGCCCTCAAGCGTCGCATCGGCTGCGTCGATAGTGACCGTCACCGGCTGACCGACCTTCACCTGGGCGATGTCGAGTTCGTCCACCACCACATCCAGGTGCAGTTGCCCGGTGTCAACCAGGGTGATGGCCGCCTGACCAGACGAAGCCGTCCCCCCTTCCGTGATATTGACGGCGGTCACCACGCCGTCGAACGGCGCGACCAGCGTCGCGTCGGCCAGCTTGCGGCGCGCCTGCTCCAGTTGGATGCGCGCCTGCTCCAGTTGCACCTCGGCCTGGGCGAGTTCTTCTTCGGTCGCCCCGGCCAGCAGCGTGTCAAGCGCCGATTGCGCCTTGTTCACGTTTGCCTGCGCCGTCTGGATTTGGCTGGTGTCGGCGGCGCTGGCGCGGGCATTCTCACACTGGGTAAGCTCCACGTCGTGGTTGGACTGGGCATTCTTGAGCGCTTTAGCAACCTGGGCGTCTGGGTCAGGGATGAACGTCGCGTCCAGCGCATAGCCCGTCTGCAGATAGTCGTTGTACGCTTCCTGCGCCTCGGCCAGCGCGGATTCGGCGTCGTCCACCCCGGCGCAGGTGATGGTCACCTGGCTCTGGGCCGTCTCCTGGTTGGCGATGGCCGCGTCGAGCTGAATCTGCGCCGTCTCCAGCGACGCGCGCGCCTCCTCAACCTCGCTCTCCGTCGGCCCGGCGACCAGCTTATCGTAGCTTGTCTGTTGCACTGCCAGCGACTGCTCGGCGAGCGCCACCTGTTCTTCCAGGTCGGTGATGTCCAGCGTAGCCAGGGTCTGGCCTTTGACCACCTGATCGCCGACGGCGACATCGACCGAGAGCACCGTGCTCGACGTGCCCACAGCAAGGTTCACGGTGCGCTCGCCGGCGATTGTGCCGCTTGCGTCGATGGTGGAGTACAGCGTGGTGCGCTCGACCGTCGCCGTCTGGGTGTCGGCGGCGACCTGCGGCTGCGCGCTCGCGCTGCCATCACTGCTGTTACGGGTCGCCAGCAGCACCGCCACGCCCGCGATCACCAACACGCCGAAGAGCAGCAGAATCCGGCGCCAGTTCGGGACGAGGCGCCTCCGCCATGATCGGTCGGCGACGACTACCTGCCTGTCTTCCTCAGGGGAAGCCGAGTCTTCTTCCGCAGCCTCGGACACAGCCTCGGCGAGCAACGTTTCCTGCGCTGCGCCCGCCTCAAATTCTGCCTCGTCGGCTGTCGAAGGTCGCTTTTGCTTCTTTGACTTCTTCGCCTTCTTGGACTTTTTATCTTTTTTGTCTTTCTTCTTCGCCGCTTTCTTTTCAGCGACAACGATAGCTACAGCCTCGTCGGCATTGCTGTGCAGGGTCTCTTCCGAAACATCTTCCTGGGCTTCAGCCCCGTCGGGGTGAACCGTATCCTGCACCCGGATGGATTTTTTCCCCATCGATCATCCTCCTGTAACAGAAAGCTCGTGACTTCGCGCTGAACCCGCATCCGGCCACTACGTACATTCTGCCGGGCAATTGTGGAGAACCTGTGGAGGTCTTCTGGAAGTTGTGTAAAACCTGCCCGTTCGCGCACGCCATAGCAAAGGCGGGGCGCCAAGCGCCCCGCCGCGCGGTATTCAGTTGTGGTTTCTGCTGTCAGTTCATCATATTGACGAGCTGGCATAGCTCGCTTGCGGTGAAAGGGCCGTCTTCGGGCACGGAGCAGCTCACCGTCTCGTCCGCGTTGAGCTGGCTCCAGCCGAGCAGGGTATACACGCCGATGTCTTCGGTGCTGTCGTCGCCGTCATCGTTGGGGAGCCAGTAGCCCCACTCCGTGAGGCCGTCGCCCAGGTCGGTGTGAACCACCACGCCGCCGCTCCACGCGACATCCGGGCCTTCGACCAGTTGCGCGAGTTCGTCTGCCGTGACCGGCCCGCCTGCGGGAACGCTGTAAGTGACCGTCCCGTCCGCGTTGAGCCGGCTCCAGCCGAGCTGGATGTAGGCGCCGATGTCATCGTCGTCGTCATCGTCAGGGAGCCGGTATCCCCACTCGATGAGGCCGTCGTCCAGCTCGACGCTCTGCAACGCGCCCGGCGATTTGAGAATGCTGCCCGCGCTGACCGAAGCGACCTCGCCGACGGCGCTGACCGCGCCGGCAAAGCTGGTCTCGTAGACGAAAGGCGCGTCATCCGGGTCGGCGCCGGTCCCGAACTCGCCGCCAGGGTAATGCTGGCTGGGCAGCAGGCTCGGCTCGCCATCGACCGGGATGAACCACGCGCGCGCGTTCACGTTGGTCGGGAAGCCCGTCAGCATCACGTCGAGGCGCTGGCCCGCCGATATGCCAAAGGATGCCATCAGGCTGCCCGCCGGTTGAAAGGGTTTGCCTTCGGCATAGTTGTAATTGATGTACACCTCAATCGTGCCATCAGTCGGCGCAGAGTCGGTGGAATACAGGTGAACCTCGGCCAGGCTTTCCTGCGCCAGCGCGCCGGAAAGCGGAGCCACGCCGGCTACAAGCAGCGCCACCGCGAACAGAGCTTTGAATGAGTGTTTACGCAAATCCATTTCTTGCCTCCTATTTGTTTTGACATTGCGTCTCACCGCCCTCATTCTGCAAAAACAAGGTGGAAGACTCGCGGAGAAACCCTGTAGGTTTTGTAAAATCCGGGGATTGCGTAGGCCCGTAGCTTGTAAACGAAAAAAACCTCCTCGCGGGAGGAGGACGAAAACGGTGAACGCGACGCGCGCTCGCCGTCTGCGAGGTCCGCAGCGCAGGGGGATGCGATCAGGCAGCGTTGTCCGGTGGCGGCTGTGGGTTCTATGCCGGGAGCGGCAGGTGGATCGTAAATGTCGAGCCAAGCCCTGGAACGCCCTCGCTGGCGACCGTGACATGCCCGCCGTGCGCCTCGACGATTGCGCGCACAATCGCCAGCCCCAGGCCAGCCCCACCCGTCTCCCGGCTGCGGTCACGCTCCACGCGGTAGAAGCGGTCGAACACGTGAGGGAGATGTTCCGCCGGGATGCCGTCGCCCGTATCGTGGATCGACAGGCGGACGTGCGCGCCGTCGCGCTCTGCGCATAGGGAGACGGTCCCGCCTTCTGGCGTGTGGCGGAGCGCGTTGCTCAACAGGTTGTGCAACACCTGGCTGAGGCGCGCAGGGTCGGCCTGGACCGTTGGGAGATCAGAGGCGACCTCCGTGTGGAGCATGACGCCCTGGCTCTCCGCAGCCGTCCGAAACGAAGCCGCAACATCGTCAACCAGGAGACTCACGTTGACGGGCTGCAAATTGAGGGAAAGCTGGCGCGCTTCCGCCTGTGAGAGTTCGTGCAAGTCGTCCACCAGGCGGCTCAAGAGCCGGGTTTCTTCGTAGAGCTGGGCGACTTCAGCCTTGTCTAAAGGATATACGTCGTCCAGGATCGCGCGCAGGTTGCCTTGAATGACGGTCAAGGGGGTGCGCAACTCGTGCGCGACATCAGCCACCAGATTGCGGCGCAACCGCTCGGCTTCTTCGAGCGCGGCGGCCATCTCGTTGAAGGCGCGCGCCACTGCCGTGACTTCGGCGGTGCCTTTGGTCTCGACCCGTCGGCTGAACTTGTGCGCGCCGATGTCCCTGGCGGCTTCAGCCAGGTGGTTGAGTGGGGCGGTCAGGCTGCGGCTCATCAGCACGCCGGCAGCGATGCCGAGGACACCCCCGACAATCGCGACGTAGATCAGCCCGCGCCCGGCCTGCTCCAACAGAAAGCTGGCGCGCATCTCGCGGTTATCCTCTGGGCGGAAGGGGATGTACAGATAGCCCTGAAGATCGCCATCAACGATGATGGGCATTGCTTCCTGACGCTGCGCATCGGCCAGAACCGTGTTGGCGCTTTCTCCGTCGCGGCTGAAAAGCACGTGGCCATCCGCGTCGGCCAGGAGTACCTGTACATCTGGGGGCCACCTGTTCGCATCCGTCATAATGACCTCGCCCCCAGTCCAGGTCTGTTGCTCCCTGTAATATGCGACCAAATCGTCGACCGGGCCGCCAGGCCGGCGAACATAGTCCACCAGGAGGAAGCGCTGGATGCCTGGGTCGTTAAGTAATCGCGGCGCCAAGATGAGGACCGCGACCGCAATCAAGACGACAGCGCTAAACGCCAGGCTTAGCCGTATCCAAAGACGATTCATCGACAGGTCCCACCAGACGATAGCCCACGCCGTAAACCGTTTGTACATAGACCGGATGGCTGGGGTCAGGCTCGATTTTCTTGCGCAGGTTCTTGATGTGGCTGTCGAGGGTCCGCTCCATCCCCTCGTAGCCGTACCCCAACCCCTGTTCGACCAGTTCCGCGCGCGTGAAGGCATAGCCGGGGTTGTTCATCAGGGCGTGCAGCAGGCTAAACTCGGTTGGCGTCAGGTTGATCGGCCTGCTGTCAAGCATCACCTCGCGCCGCTCGGCGTCCAACAGCAACCTGCCGCACTGCAAAACCTTTTCCGCCCCGTGCGGCCCGCCGGAACCAGATCGGCGCAGAACGGAATGGACGCGCGCGACGACCTCGCGCGGGTTGAAGGGTTTCGTGACGTAATCGTCTGCGCCGAGTTCCAGGCCGACGACCTTATCCACGTCGTCCACGCGCGCGGTCAGCAGGATAATGGAGGTATCTTTCAGAACCGCGTCGCCGCGCACGATGCGGGTAATGTCCAATCCATCGCGGTCGGGCAGCATCAGGTCGAGCACCACCAAGCTGGGCCGTTCACGGCGGATGGCGTGCAGCGCGGTCTCCCCGTCATAGGCCACCAGGACATGAAAGCCGGCCTGCTCCAGGTATGCACGGACCAGCTTGACGATGTTCTTATCGTCATCAACAACTAAAATGCGGTGCACCATTTGCTCTCTCGTGTGCGCTGTTTAAGCCTACCACAAGAAAGGGTTCTGTCCCATTGTTCATAGTGTACGGGATGACTGTGGAGAACTTATGGAGAGCTTCTGGAAGTTGTGTAAATTCGGGAACTGCGTGCTGATTCTATCGCGCCATCTGTCTCACAGGCTCCGGCAACGGCCACTTCACAAAACGGAAGCCCAGGAAGGCCATCGTTGCCAGGACTGCCCAGAAAACAAAAGGTGAACTCAAGCTGACCTGTGCCAGGCTATTCCCAAGCAGCGGGGAAATCAACCCGCCCAGCCCGGAGAAAATCATCACCATCCCGATGGCTGTTCCCGCATACGTGGCTCCAACCCCCATTCAATGATCGTGGTCATGAAGAGCGCCATGAGGCCATCTTTGAAGGCGCCTGCGACGATTACGGCGACCCAGACCACCGGGCCAGTGGCGATGGATAGCAGCCCTGCGCCCACCGCCGTCATCAGCGTGGCGGTGAGCAGAATCGCTTTCCGCGAGCCGAGTCGATCTGACAGCAGGGTAATGAGGATCGCGGAAAACAGGCTGACGGTGTGGAAAGCGGCCAGCGCTCCATCAGCGCTGGCGGCCGGCCATCCGACTTCTCGCAGGTAAAGAGGTAGGTAGCCAAGCACGCCCTGAACGCACCCCCCAGCCCCACGATGGCTAACCCCAGAAACCACACTAGTACATTAGGGCACAAAAAGGGCGAGGGATCGGGTAGAATAGGCAACCTCAGAGTAGGAGGATGCTATGCCCGGACCCAAGCCAGAGCGAATCGAATTAAGCGACCAGGTGCGGCGCGCCTTGGAAAAGCTGATCGCGCGCCACACGACGGGGCAGCAAAAAGCGCAGCGCGCGCGCATCATTTTGAAAGCCGCCGAGGGCAAGAACAACGCCCAGATCGCGCGTGAAATCCACCAGTCCATCGACATGGTGCGCT
>DAOTXU010000004.1:0-6218 GCA_034435135.1 Anaerolineae bacterium
CCCCTACCCCCTCCCCGCTTGCGGGGAGGGGGCCAGGGGGAGGGGTAGAACCCCCGCTTGCGGAGAGGGTGCCAGAGGGAGAGGTAGACACTTTGCCCACAGAGGAGAAGGGGCCGGGGGGAGGGGTCTTTTACCCTGAGGACGTGCTGAGCTATATCTATGCCGTCTTTCACAGCCCCACCTACCGCGAGCGCTATGCCGAGTTTCTGCGCATCGACTTCCCGCGCGTGCCGCTCACGTCTGACCGGGCGCTGTTTGCGGCGCTGGTCGAGAAGGGCGCGGCGCTGATCGACCTGCACCTGATGCGCTCGCCGGCGCTGAATGCCTTTGTCACGGCCTACCCCGTCACCGGCGAGCACCTGGTCGAGCGCGGCTATCCGAAGTACGTCGCCCCCCTCTCCGCTGGCGGGGAGGGCCGGGGTGGGGTATTGGGGCGGGTGTACATCAACCCGACGCAATACTTCGAGGGCGTGGAGCCGGACGTGTGGGCGTTCCACGTCGGCGGCTACCAGGTGCTCGACAAATGGCTCAAGGACCGGCGCGGGCGGCGGCTGTCGTGGGAGGACTTGCAGCACTATCAGCGCGTGGTGGTGGCGCTGAAGGAGACGATCCGGCTGATGGACGAGATCGACGCGCTGATCCCGGAATGGCCGATACAATGAGCAGGCGGCGCGCGGAAGTCTTCGCCGAGGGCTTCACCTCACCGGAGGGGCCGGCCTTCGACCGGGCGGGCAACCTGTTCTTCGTGGACTGGGACGAGGACGCCATCTACCGGGTCACGCCGGCGGGGGAGGTGTCGCTGTTCCTGCGGTCGGGCGGCATCCCGACCGGGCTGGCGTTCCACCGCGACGGGCGGCTGTTCCTGGCCGACTCCGGGCGCAACGAAGTGTTGGCCATCACGCCAGCGGGCGAGATGGCAGTGATGGCGTCCGCGTTCGAGGGGAAGCCACTGCGCGGCCCCAACGACCTGGCGTTTGCATCCAACGGCGATCTGTACTTCACCGACCCCAAAGGCACGAATTTGGACAACCCGGCCGGCAGCGTGTACCTGCTCCGCCCCGACGGGACGCTCGAACGTTTTGCGACCGGCTTCGCCTTCCCCAACGGCGTGATGACGCGCGAGACCGCCGAGGGGCGCACGCTCTACCTGGCCGAGACGTGGACGCGGCTCATCCACCGCTTCGCGCTCGACGCGCACGGGCGCGCGGCCTCGCATGAACGCTTCGCGCAGTTGGAGCCGGCCGGCGAAGGGCCAGACGGCATGGCGTTCGATGTGGAGGGCAACCTCTACGTGGCGCATTACGGGATCGGCGCGGTGATCGTCCTCGACCCGTCGGGCCGGGAGATCGACCGGTTGCCGACCGGCGGCGCGCGCCCGACGAACGTCGCGTTCTGGGGCACGGCGCTCTACGTGACGGAGGTCGAGCGCGGGCAGGTGCTCCGCTTCGAGTTGGGCGTGCGCGGACAACCGCTGTTCGGGTAAGGCCATGCTGGATATTGCTATCCTCAACGGGCGGGTCATCGATGGGAGCGGCAACCCGCCGTACCGCGCCGACCTGGGCATCTACGCCGGGCGGATCGTCGCCATCGGCAGGCTCGCGGACGCTGACGCCGCGCGTGCCATCGACGCGCGCGGGCGCGTGGTGTGCCCCGGCTTCATCGACGCGCACGCCCATTCGGACATCATGCCGCTGGCGGAGCCGCGCCACGAACTCAAGGTGCGCCAGGGCGTCACGACGGAGATCATCGGCCAGGACGGGCTTTCGTATGCGCCGGTCTCGCCGCAAAACCTGCCCTTCTGGCGGCGCTATCTCAAGCCGCTCAACGGCGACCCCGCCGGCCTTGTGTGGGATTGGTCCAGCGTCGCCGAGTATCTCGCGCGCTTCGATGGGCGAGCGGCGGTCAACGTAGCGTATCTCGTGCCGCACAGCGCGATCCGCTACGAGGCGATGGGGATGGCTCACAGGCCGCCCACTACTGACGAACTTGCGCACATGGCGCGCCTGCTTGCGGAGGGCATGGAGCAGGGCGCAATCGGCCTCTCGACCGGGCTGGGCTACGCACCCGGCCAGTACGCCGACACGGAGGAACTAATCGCGCTCGCCAGGGTCGCGGCGGATTACGGCGGCGTGTACGTCTCGCACATCCGCGATTACACTGCCCATATCGGCGAGGCGGTAGAGGAGATTTTCGCCATCGGCGCGGGGGCCGGCGTCCCCGTCCACATCTCGCACTTCATCGGCAAGGGCCCATTCGTCGAGCAGACTGCCGAGTCGGCGCGGGCGCTCGGTTTGGAGTTGACCTATGACCTCTATCCCTACTTGATGGGGTCCACCTCGCTGTTTGGTTTGCTGACGCAGACAGTTGTGATCGACGATTTGGATAACATCATCGCGCGTCTGCAAGCGCCGGCCCTGCGCGCGAGGCTCCACCGCGAACTGGCCGGGTGGGACTGGTCAACCCTGTATCTCGCTTACGCGCCCGGCGCAGAAGCACTGGAAGGACGCCGCTTCGACCAGTGCGCCGCCGAGGCGGGACAAGACGCGGTCGATTTTCTGTGCGACCTGATCGTCCGCACCGATCTGGCCGCCGGGGTTGTGACCCGGCACACCTTCCGCACCGAGGACGATCTGCGCCAGACCATGCGCCCGCGCGAGGCGATGTTCAGCAGCGATGGCATCCTACTGGGCAGCCGCCCTAATCCGCGCGTGGCGGGCGCGTTCCCGCGCGTGCTGGCGCGCTACGTCCGCGAGATGGGCGTGCTCTCGCTGGAAGCTGCCATCCGTAAGATGACGTCGCTCCCCGCGCAGACTCACCGCCTCCACGACCGAGGGCTGCTCAAGGTCGGGCTGGCGGCGGATGTGGTGGTCTTCGACCCTGACCGGGTTGCCGATCACGCGACGCTTGAAGACGGGCGGCGACCTGCGACGGGGATAGATGATGTGATTGTCAACGGTATTGTTGTCCTCGACGAGGGCCAGCACACTGGCGCGACGCCCGGCGTCGCCTTGAGACGAAAGTGATGAGGTAACGATGGACCAACCCGGCATCCCAAAACACGAACTCGACACACCCGCCCTGTGCATTGACCTGCCGACGCTGCAAGCCAACATCCGGCGCATGGCGGAGATGACACAGGCGATGGGCGTCTCCCTGCGCCCGCACATTAAGACGCACAAGTGCCCGGCCATCGCGCGTATGCAACTCGACGCCGGCGCGGTAGGCGTCACGTGCGCAAAAGTCAGCGAGGCAGAGGTGATGGCCGCCGCCGGAATCCGCGACATTCTCATCGCCAACCAAATCGTCGCGCGGCAGAAGGTCGCGCGGCTGATGGGCCTGGCTGCATACACCGACGTGATGGTCGCGGTAGACGACGCGGCCAACGTCGCAGACCTGGGCGCGGCGGCGCGGGCGCATGGTGTGACGCTGCGCGCCCTGGTCGAGGTGGATATCGGCATGGGGCGCTGCGGAATCGCTCCCGGCGCGCCGGCGGTGGAACTTGCGCGCCAGGTGGCGGGGACGGAAGGCCTGCGTTTCGAGGGGGTGATGGGCTACGAGGGCCACGCGGTGATGATCCCCGATGCGGACGAGCGCCGTCGCGTGACCCAGGCGAGCCTGACGCTCCTCACAGACACGGTGGCGCAGGTCCGCGCGGCGGGCCTGCCGGTCAACATCGTCAGCAGCGGCGGCACGCCGACGTTTGCGATCACCGGCGCATGGCCGGGGGTCACCGAGCTTCAACCCGGCGCGTATGCGACCATGGACGCGCAGTACCGACACCACGTCGGCATGACCGAGTTCGGCTGCGCGCTGACACTGGTGAGCACGGTGGTCAGCGTCCGCGACGACCGCGCGGTCATCGACGCCGGCCTCAAGTCGATGACCAGAGACTTCGGTCCGCCGCTGGTCATCGACCCGCCGGGCTGGGAAATCGTCGGTCTCTCGGAGGAACACGGCAGGCTCGCGCGGCGCGATGGCCCGCCGCTCAAGGTCGGGGACCGCGTGGAGATCGCGCCCAATCACGGCTGCACCACGATCAACCTGCACGACCGCTTTCACGTGATTCGTGATGGCTGCGTCGTGGCGGTCTGGCCCGTCGCCGCGCGGGGGAAGGTCGCGTAGAAAGGTGTGATAAAATAAGTTGTGGAGGTGAGGGCGATGAGCGAGCGAGTCGATGAACTGATGGAAGCGATTCGGCGCTGTCGGAAGAAGAGCGCGCCGACTTGATTACCCGCATGTGGGCTGACCCGCGCGAGCGACCCATCATGCCGATGGAGACGCTGCGCCGGCTATATGACGGCCTGTGGGATGAGATTCAAGCTGCCAAAGAGCTACCCTGAAGCCGTTATCTTGCATACCCGGCTAAATAAAGAGCTTTTGTCCGCATGTTACTGGACACGGGTTCGTACTACACAGTTATCAAGCCCTGGGTTGCGGACGAACTAGAGCTTGATTTTGACAGTGCCCCTGTTGAGAGGCTTTTCACTGGCAGCGATGTTGTGCAGGTCCCTGTGCTCACGCTGGCTCAAGTGGAGGTCGGTGATGTAGTTCTGTAGATATACCGACCGCCGTGCTTGACATTCCATCGCGGTTGGTCGCTGGCGTGCTCGGCCTCTCATTCCTGCGCCGATGCCGCCTCGTGCTGGATTTCCCCGCGTGCGTGCTCGAACTCAGCGCGGCAGGAGAATGATGCGATTCCTGTCGGGAATATTTCCGCCAGGGTACTGGATATAGCCGGCGCAGCCCCAGGTATCATTCTCGCCGGAATCGGGCAACAGGCGAGTGCCGAGTTCTGGGAGTTATGTAAAAACAGGATTATCCCGTCTCTGCAACAGAGCAAGGAGGATATATTAAGGCGGAGATGAACTAAGGACGGGCAAGGCCCGCAGCGCACGGTTCGTGTGTTGTCTTCGTCGCATCATCACTACCTGGAGGTCACAATGAGCACGTTCGTGTCGTGGGCAGGGCATTTCGCAAAACGACTCCTTGTCGGTTTTGTCCTGGTTCTGCTCGTGGCGAGTTGCACCCCTCCTTCCGAAACTGAAGCGCCGCCCGGTGATGTGCAATCACCGCAGGCAACCATCCATGCGCTGGAGACGCAACTGGCTCAGCAGCAGAATTCAACGCCACCATCCATCCCCACTCAGCAAGCTCTGCCTGCGGCGACCGCTTCGCCTGCACCTGCGGAGGTGACGCCTTCCTCCACACCCACGGCGGTGATTCCCTCTCCCACACCTGCGCCGCCTGTGAGGGGCAAGGTGCTGGCGATTGAGAAGCATCACTGCCCCAACGTCGACGAGAAACTGGCGGAGTTTGCCGCCGAGAAGGGGTGGGTCGTCGAGGAAATCGATGTTGAGCCTCTGACTGAAGCGTACCTGAACCAGAAGGGCGTGTCTATCCTGGCGATTCAGAACAACACGATGGCGTTCACCGAAGAGGAATTGCAGGAAATCAAAAGATTTGTGGAGAGCGGCGGAGGCTTGCTCTTGCAGGCTGACCAGCCGCGTTCGCGGCGTGGCGAATTGACCTTTTATGCCAAAGAGATCGCCAGGATGTTCGGGGTGTCCATCAGTGACGAACCGGTCCTGAATGTCGATGTCACCGTTCAGTCAGATCATCCCCTGATGGAAGATGTCAGCGTTTTTTCCATTTCCAGCAATAACGATGAGCGAGAACCCGTTTTCCTTTCTGCCAGCTCCCCCGCATACGTGGTCTTGAACGCAGGGACAACCGAGCCGTACAGGCCGGTTCTGGCGGTTGCGGAGGTTGGGAGTGGCCGGGTTGTGATATACCCCACTATGTATAACTTTGTCAGCGGTATCCGACCCTATGAAGCCTGGTCGCTCGGCGATAATTCCTATTTCTTGCGCAATGCGCTGTATTGGCTGCAACAGGAGGAGTTGCCGTAAGCTGCTCACACAGCCGGCTCGCTCACGATAATCGCGCCGCCAGCCCGCTGTAGCGCTCCGACACCTTGTCGTTCTTCACCGCGATGTGAATCGCCTTGCGCGCACCCACCAGCACGACGAGCTTCTGCGTGAGCATCGGGATCACGACGGCGGGGTACTCGCTGCCCTGGCTTCTTGTGCACGCTGATGGCGAAGGCGTGCACCAACTCGTCGGCTTCGGAGAAGTCGTAATCGACAAAGCGCTCGTCGAAGACCAGGCGCAATATCTGGTGCACCGGGTCGATGGCGTGCAGCCGACCGATGTCGCCG
>DAOTXU010000005.1:0-6533 GCA_034435135.1 Anaerolineae bacterium
CGTCTCGCCTGCGGCTCGACACCCCCTCTCCGCTTGCGGCTATAGTCCGGCGTAGCCGGGAGAGGGGGACGGGGGGTGAGGTGCCCGCCAACACGACCAGCACCACACGCACCGGGGTCGTTGGCTCAAAAGCTTGAATCACTTCCGTAACCGGCCAACGAGATTATACCCGATTTCTCCCGCGTCGGGGGTTTTGAGTTGGGGACGCACCCGCATATAATGAGCCTGTCGCACTCGACCTCACTTCCCTGGCCCGACCCCCAGTCGGGAGTCCCATCGCCAACTGTGCGCATCCGCCGTCAGCGCCAGAAGCCGTCAGGAGGAGGGATTGCCATGCCTTACGTGGAAAAGGAAGTCTTAATCAATGTCCCACCCGAAAAGGTGTTTGACCTGATCGCCAACCAGCCGGAGCGGATGGCGGAGTGGTGGCCGCCCATCGAAGACCAGACGCGCGTCACACCGCCTCCGACCCAAGTCGGGTCGCGCTCCAGCTACGTATATAAAATGATGGGGGTCACAATTAAAGGGGAGCACGAGGTGATGGAGATGACCCCGAACCGCCATCTCAAGGTCGTGACGATCAGCGGCATCGACAGCACGTTCGATTTTCACTTCGAGCCGGTGGGCGCGGATTCAACCCACCTGATCGTGCGCGTGGACTACACGCTGCCGGGGTCGTTCCTGGGCCAGATGCTCAACAAACTCGTGATCGAGCGCAAGAATGAGGAGGACCTGGAGAAAGGGCTGCAAAACCTCAAGGCCATTTTGGAATCCGGGTCGTAAGGGCGCCTCCCTGGACCGCTTCCTGAAAGCTTCAAGCTTTGCGGGAAGCTTTTTCACCGTCATTACCAGCAGTTTGTCCCCGTTCAGGAGGACGCCTTGCCTCCATTGTGACGCACAAGGCCACCCTGTCTGAGGGTGGCCTTGTTTGCGGTGCAGTTCCAGTGAACAGGTCGCGCAAGACCCCCCTGGACAGCGAGCTTAAGCCGCTGTCTAGAATGGTTTTACCGCCGCGCCTTCGTTGGAGGTGGAGTGTGGCCGCGCTATAGCCCGGCGAACACCTCCAACAGCATCACATCGTACTGTGTATCAACCAGGAACCCGGCCATCCAGCCCTCGGTCCCGCTGGGGAGGACAACGTACAGCCAGGAGCCGGCGGCGTCGCGCCCCAGGAGCCGCAGTTGCGTGCCGGGGTCAACAACCGCCCGAACCTCGGTGTCCACGTTGGGGCCGGCGCGCAGGTTGACGGCCTGCTCGGCGACGACAGCGCCAACAGGCCCGGCGATGACTTCGGCGGTGTTCTCCGACACACTTTGTAGCGCTGCAACGTTGATGTTCAATGCCACCGCCTCGACCGGCACCCAACCCTTAGCGCCAGCGGCGGTTTGAACATAGACCCAGTTGCCCCACCGAGACCTGTTGAGCACATCCGCCGCTTCGCCAGGATTCAGGAAGTCCACTGGGGTGCCGGCGATGGTGTTGGGGAAACTGAGCACCTGAACGCGGTCCGCAAGCGCCGCCGCGGTCGGCGTGGGGGGATTGACGACCTCGACCTCGCCGGAGCGCACGACGGACAGGCGCGAGACGGGGTAGGCAGTTTGAACTACTTCAACAGGCAGCCAACCCTTGGCACCGCTTTCCATCTCAACATAGTAGAAGTTCCCAGCCCTGGTGGTGCCCAGCAGCGTGCCGGCGCGCCCGGTCCACAACGCCTCGACGGGGTTGCTGGTGGCCGCCGGTCGGTCGATGAGCGTGGCTTCGCCAGTCACGGTGAAGGTTGGCCCAACCGCCGGCATGACGACTTCAACCTCGCCGGACCGCAGAGTGGGCAGCAAGGCCATATCGACATTTAACTCGGCATTCTCCACGGCCAGCCAGCCCTTTGCACTGGTGATCGTCTCAACATAAATGAAGTTACCGGCCCTGGTTCTGCCGAGGACGGTCGCCTGCTCACCCGCGCGCAGGGTCTCAAGGGTCTCGAACACCGACGGGGACGCCCGGTCGATCAGGTCCGCATCGTTGAGCAGCGTGGCGGTCGGCGTGGGCGGATGGACGATCTCAGCCTCACCGGAGCGCGCGACGGGCAGCCGCGAGGCCGGATACGCAGTTGACACGGCTTCGACCGCGAGCCATCCCTTCGCACCGCTGTCCATCTCGACGTAAAAGAAATTGCCGGCCCTGGTGATGCCCAGCAGCGTGCCGGCGCGCCCGGTGAACAGTTTTTCGACGACGTTGTAGGTCGCAGCGGGCCTGTCAGCCAGGACAGCGTCGCCGGCAACCGTGAAAGCCGGCGCAAGCGATGGCGCGGCGAACTCCACCTCGGCAACCGATACTCTTGGAAGCGAGTCCAGCGGCGCGCTGAGCTCGACGGCTTCCGCAGGCAGCCAACCCTTGGCGCCGGTGACGGTCTCCACATAGATGAGTTGAGTGCCGGCCCGGCCCAGGACCTTTGTCGCCTCGCCAGCAGGCACGGTTTCGAGGACTTCACGGTTGTTGTTGACCAACGGCGTGTCCTCGATGGGCGTGGCAGTAGGTGCCTCCTCCTGCGCATAGGCGCTGACAACCCCAACCAATATCGCAGTCAGGAGCAACGCGCTGAGCAGTAAGCGTGGCAAGTTTCTCACAGTTCTCCTCCTCAAACATGGTGAGAAAACGGAACGCAACATCAGGCGGAGCGGATTCCAGCCTACCCTATTTTACACGGTGTCGGGCGCCTAGTCCACACTCTAGCAAACGCGATTTCGCTCCAAAGCAATCCGAGCGAGGCCGAGCGCGTAGGGAGCTATCACCCTGAACAGAATTTCACCGCCAACACCGGCAGACCACGTTCGTTTCACCCCTACTCCAGGGCGACCAGATCGTCCCACGTCTGCCGGCGGCGCACAACCCGGAAGCTCCTGCCCTCCACCAGCACTTCCGGCGCGAGCGGGCGCGCGTTGTAGGTCGATGACATGGTTGCGCCGTAAGCCCCTGCGTCGAGCACCGCGAGCAGGTCGCCAGGGGCCAGGGGCGGCAGCGGCGCGTCATGCGCCAGGAAGTCGGAACTCTCGCAGATCGGCCCGGCGACCCCGGCGGGCGTGGCCGGCCCGTCTGATCGCAGGACCGGCCACACGCGATGCTTCGCGCCGTAGAGCGCCGGCCGCACCAGGTCGTTCATCCCGCCGTCGGTGATAACGAAGCGCGAACCATAACTCTCTTTGACGTACTGTACTGAGACGAGCAGCGCGCCCGCGTCCGCCACGATGCGCCGGCCCGGTTCGAGGAAGATAGCCAGGTTCCGGCCCGCTAGCAGCGGGCGGAGCGCGTCCGCGAAGCCCTCCACGGTCGCGGGAGGCTCCGATCCATCATAGGCGATTGGAAACCCCCCGCCAATGTTGAGCGTGTTGATAGCGTGGCCGGCAACGTTCGCTTCGGCGATGAAGTCCAGCGCGCGGCGCACCGCGCTCACGGTCGCGTCCGGGTTGGCGAGCTGTGAGCCGATGTGCACATGCGCTCCCTCCAGGCGCAGGCAAGGGAACCGACCCCATGTGCGCGCCACGCGAGCGGCGGTAGGCAGTTCCAGCCCAAACTTGGCGTAGGCGTGCCCGGTCGCCATGTGGCGGTGCGTGTCGGCGGGCACGTCTGGGTTGAGGCGCAGCGCCACGCGCGGACGTGTCTCCTGGTTTTCAAGGGCATGGCACGCTAATTCGTTGAGCAGAACCAATTCTTGTTCCGACTCGACGTTGAACCAGCCGACGCCGTTTTGCAGCGCGTAGGTCAACTCGGCGCGGGTTTTGCCCACCCCGGCGAAGACGATCCGCTCCGCCGGGAAGCCGGCGCGCAGCGCGCGGAAGACCTCGCCGCCGGAGACCACGTCCGCGCCCGCGCCCAGCCCCGCGAGCAGCCGCAGCACTTCCAGGTTAGCGTTGGCCTTGAGCGAGTAATGGATGTGCGCGTGCAGCGGCGCGAACGCCTCCGCGACGGCGCGGGTGTTCTCTTCGATGCGCGCGCGGCTGTAGACCCAGGTCGGCGTGCCGACGGCGCGCGCAATCTCGGCGAGGGGCGCGTCATCGCAGTGGAGTTGATGGTTGCGGTAGGTAAAGGGGTACATCGTCATAGAACCCTGGAGCTGCTGAGCTAAATCCAACGCTGAACGCGGCCACAAATCGCGCCGGACGCGGTTTAGACGCGCCAGCGCCGGGTAATACTAAACCCGAATTGAGATTGGAGTCAAGGTCGGCGGCGCAACCCACCGGTTCAGAGGCGGACTCGGCGCGCTTTTTAAGATACAATCTCTCGGTATGGTTGCCTTGCGAGGCGCGTTCACAAGACTTTCACGACGACAAGGAGTTTTCGATGATCGATTCGCTTCCCAAGACCGCGCACGAGTTCATGAACTGGACCTGGCCGCAGATCGAGCCATACGCGAAAGCGCTGGCCGGCCGGCCGCTGACCGCCGCCAACCTGCAAGGCTGGCTCGCCGACTGGACGCAATTAGGCAAGCTCTTCGCCGAGGTTTATCAACGCCTGTACGTGGCGATCACGGTCGATACCACCGACAAGGACGCCGAAGCGCGGTATCACACCTTCCTGGACGAGATTTACCCTAACGTGATGGCCACCGACCAGAAGCTCAAGGAGAAGCTCATCGCCAGCGGGCTGGAGCCGCCCGCCGGCTTTGAGGTACCGCTGCGCAACATGAAGGCGGAAGCGGCGCTGTTCCGCGAGAAGAACCTGCCCTTGCTCACCGAGGACCGCAAGTTGAGCGCCGAGTATGACAAGATCATCGGCGCGCAGACCGTGCAATGGGACGGCAAGGAGGTCACCCTGCCGCAACTCCGGCCCGTGTTCCAGAACCCGGACCGGGCCAGGCGTGAACAAGCCTGGCGTCTGGGCGCGGCGCGCCAGCTCGCCGACCGCGAGGCGATCAACGCGCTATGGCGGAAATTCATGCAGGTGCGCCGTCAACTGGCCGCCAACGCCGCCTTCGCCGATTTCCGCGCCTATCGCTGGCAACAAATGCTCCGCTTCGACTACACGCCCGAAGACTGCGCCAGCTTCCACCGGGCGATTGAACAGGTCGCGGTGCCGGCGGCGACCCGCATCTACGCGCGCCGCCGGGAGCGCCTGGGCGTGGCGACGCTGCGCCCCTGGGACCTGGACGTGGACCCGCTGGGCCGGCCCCCGCTGCGCCCCTTCGAGAAGGTTGACGAGTTGGAGCGCAAGACCGCCGCCATCTTCCAGCGCGTCGATCCGCAGTTGGGGGCGTACTTCGACATCATGCGCCGCGAGCATCTGCTCGACCTGGACAACCGCAAGGGCAAGGCCCCCGGCGGCTACTGCACCGAATTTCACGTGGAGCACAAGCCGTTCATCTTCATGAACGCGGTCGGCCTGCACGACGATGTACAAACCCTGCTGCACGAGGGCGGGCACGCCTTCCACGTCTTCGAGACGCGCGCGCTGCCCTACATCCAGCAGTTGGACGTCGGCATGGAGTTCGCCGAGGTCGCCTCGATGGGGATGGAACTCCTCGCCGCGCCGTACCTCCCCGCCGACGAGGGCGGCTTCTACGCGAAAGAAGACGCCGCGCGCGCCCGCATCGAGCACCTGGAGGGGGCGATCTTGTTCTGGCCGTACATGGCGGTGGTGGACGCCTTTCAGCACTGGGTGTACACGCACCACGACGCCGCCACCGACCCCGCCAACTGCGACGCGAAGTGGGCGGAGCTTTGGGCGCGCTTCATGCCCGGCGTGGACTGGACCGGCCTGGAAGAGGAGATGAAGACCGGCTGGCACCGCAAGCTGCACATCCACCAGGTGCCATTCTACTACGTCGAATACGGGCTGGCGCAGTTGGGCGCGGCGCAGGTGTGGCGCAACGCTCTGAGCGACCAGGACGGCGCGGTGGCGCGCTACCGCCGGGCGCTGGCGCTGGGCGGGACCGTGACGCTCCCCGAAGTGTACGCCGCCGCCGGCGCGAAGTTCGCCTTCGACGCCGGCACGCTGGGCGAGATGGTGGCGCTGATGGAGCACACGATTGCGGAACTGGACGCGGCGTGAGCCGCGCGCGGGCGGTCGCGGCGCGGCGTGCGGGGCGCTGCGCGCGTTGCTCGACGCGCTTGATCCGCCTCGAAAATGGGGCATGCGGAAAGTGATCACGCCAGAGGGGCACTATTTGTGGCTGTGCGAGCATCACGCGAAGGCGTATCGGGTCGATCAGGGGGCTGACGCCCTTCTCCTGCCCAGGGCTTTCCATTTCTCATTTTACCTCGCCCCCGTCTCGCCTGCGGCTCGACACCCCCTCTCCGCTTGCGGATATAGTCCGGCGTAGCGGGGAGAGGGACGGGGGTGAGGTCGCCCGCCAACACGACAAGCACCACGTGCACCGGGGGCGTTGGCTCAAAAGCTTGAATCACTTCATGCACTCATCAACCTTCGCCTGTTACTCCGACTCGGTCGGCGGGCCTTCGACAATATGCACCGTCACGCGATTGCTCTCACGCGCGTTGCCGGCGGCGTCGTAGGCGACCGCCCAAAAGGTGTGATCGCCG
>DAOTXU010000006.1:0-1984 GCA_034435135.1 Anaerolineae bacterium
GGCACGTCCATCCAATAGCCCAGACTGGCGAACAGTTTGCCGTTGTGCGCGCGAATCTCCAGCGTCTCCGTGCCGCCGCTCCATTGACCGTCGCGATCTTTGTTGCCGGGAAAATAGTCCTTTGTGAAAGTGAAACGGAAGGAGGTTGCGCTTGTGATGCTGGCTTCACGCGTCGGTGTAGCAGTTATTGGCGTAGCACGTACGGGCACATCAGTTCTTGCTGTCGTCGCGGTAGGCGTCGCTTCGTTGCGTATGCCGCACGCGCTCAACAGCGCGCTGCCGGCAAACAGCGCGCTGAGTCGCAGGAATTCGCGGCGCGATAAGGCGAGTGATTGTGGTTGCGTCGTTTGTGATCTCATAGCTTTCCTCGATCGGAAGAGCTGAGGATTCAGGGCGCGAGCGCGCCTTTGTAAATCCAAGCGGTGTTGTGTAACAACTTCCGCTCCGCGCCATAGCCGGCGAAATACCAGACCTTGCCGCGCTCTTCGGCAAACGGCGCTTCGATGATGCTGCGTACGCCCTGCAGACTCTGACCAGAGGCAAGCCCGCCTTCAGGATAGATCTCCCCATGCGAGTAGGTGCCGTCGAGCTTGCGGACGAGGAACCACGCGCCGTTGTGCGGCGCCTCGGGGTTTTTCGGGTGCATGATGTAAGTGGTGACGAAATGCATCCGCTCGCCGCTGCGTGGGTCGGTGAAGGGTTCGAGTTGGTTGAGCATCACCGCACTGACCCACAGGCCCTTGTTCGGGCGGTCGCCAAAGACGCGCTGGAAGTATTTCATGTAGTTCAACTCGTCGGTGGCTTGACCGGTGGCGGGATCAATTCGCTGGATGAGCGGCGGGTCTTCGAGTCCGCCGAGGATGGCGGGCTTCGCGGGATTCTTCGGATCGGGCACGACGCTGAGGCCGCGCATGTGGTGTTCGTTGAACCGCGGCCCGGCGAAGGGCCAGCGATAGACCAGCTCCCAGTGCGACTCTGAGCCATCAACACGGCGGAACAAGCCACCGTCACGACGGATTTCGTCGGCGGACACGTTGCCGCGCATCGGGTTGATGCCGTTATTCTCCACCAGCCCACCGGCGACGTATAGCGCGCCCTCGCACTCGGTGAAGGTGACGAGCCGGGCTGTCTTCGGCAGGCCGGGATCCACTTCCCATTTCAAATGGCTAGGCGTAGCCGCATCGTAGCTACTACGATAGACCACGCCATCGCCGCCGCCGGCGAAGAGATACTGCCGGCCGGTTTTGGCGTCGGTGTGCATCGCCAGCGCGCGGACATCGCCAGGCGAGCCGCCTCGGGCTGTGCCCATCGTGCTGAGCGTCCACTTGCCCGTGGCATCGTCGCGCACCGCAACGGATATTGGTTCGTCCTCGTTCGTGCCCCACGGCTTCACCTTTCGCCACCACAACCCGGCGATGAGCATCGTCACCGGGTTTGCCAGCTTGTGCCCGCCGGCATCGGTGGTGAACGTCGCGGCGAGCAACGTGTCCACACGGACGTAATCGGCAAACGTCGCATCCACCACCCAGCCGCTCGTGGCGGAATCCTTGCGAAGAATTTGCGCTCCTGGCGACTGACGCTTTGCCGGGTCCTGGCCGAAGTAGCCGACGCCGGCAAACAGCTTTCCTTCGTGGGCAGTCAGCCGCATGAGTTCTGTGCCGCCGAGCATTTCGCCATTCGCATCCGGCGTGCCCGGCAGGTAGTCGGGCACGAACTTGAACTTCAGTGTGGTTTCCTTCGGCTCAGTGTCCGGTCCCCACTTTGGATCGATCGGCGCGGTGTTGAGAGGAATCTGCGTCCGCCAGCCTGTTGATGCAGCCGCGCGGGTTTCGTCGCGCGTGAGAAAGGTATCGCCGCGCATACCGCACGCGCTCAACAGCGCGCTGCCGGCGCACAACGCGCTCAGCCGCAAAAATTCGCGGCGCGATAAGGCGAGTGATTGCGATGGCATTGTTTGCGATTTCATCGTGTTCCTCAAGCAACA
>DAOTXU010000007.1:0-2687 GCA_034435135.1 Anaerolineae bacterium
GTCGTCGGCCACGTGCTCGATCACCTCGTTGGAGATCACCGCGTCGAACGTATCCGACGGGTAAGGCAGATGCTCGGCGGCGGCGATGAGCGCGTGCGGCGTGTCGATGCGCGCCTGGGTCACGCGCGCCGGCTCGATGTCGAACGCCTCCACGTGCGGCGTGAAGCGGCGGCGAATCTGGCTGGCGTACATGCCGACGCCGCAGCCGGCCTCCAGCACGCGCGCGCCCGCCAGCGGCGCCCAACGGTCGATCATCGCCAGGCGGCGCTCCTGGCCGCTGCGCCAGACGTAGCTCGCATGGCCGCGAATCGCGGCCAGATCAGTACCAGTCGAGTCCGGCAAGGCAGCACACCCTCTGCGGGAACAGCGCGCGCAGCAACGGGATCGCTTCCGGGTCGATCTGCACGCCCTGCCGCGCGGCGACCTCTTCCGGCGTGGCGTAGGCGAACATCAACTGGATCAGGTTCGCCTGGTCCACCTGCGCCACGAGCGAGGAGCGCGTGTGCCGGCCCAGCGCCGGCTTCCCTTGCGAGAACGCCAGCGTGATCTGGCCGAGGTCGGTCTCCAGGCGCAGGCGGCCCGACCAGCCTGTGAACTGCGAGTCCGCCAGGCGCGCCTCCAGTTCGGGGAACAGCTTCTCGACCGTGCTTTGCAGGTTAATGATCCGCCCCATCCAGCCGCCGTTAGGCCTGGTCCATGCGACCATATCGACCGGGCACAGGTCGCGCACGTGCCGCGCCGGGGGATCGTCGGGGGGCGTGATCCAGTAGAAGAACCTTTCCCCGGTGTGATCCTCGCCGCCGGCTTTTTCAACCTCGGCGGCGCTGGCGCGCAGCAGCGCGGCGGTGGCGTCAGGGTCGGCGCTGAGGACCTCTCCGCTCCACGCCGGGTGCTGCCATGGCCCCATACCCGCCAAGTAACCGCGCACCCGCCCGTTCCGGTCCACAGCAGCGAGCCGGCGCGCCTTCACATCCCACAGCTTCCAGGTCAAGTATTCGGCGTCGCGCAGCCACGCGCCGGGCCGGTCGCGCCAGGTGCGGTTGTAGAGCGCCAGCATCGCGGGGATGTCGCCATCGGTCAGGTCGCGCACGGTCAGCGACGTGCTGAGGCCGGCGACGTTGCGCGCGTCCATGCGCAGGAGGTACATGGGCCAAACGTTGGCATAGCCGAAGCGGTTGTAGTAGTCGCCGACGCCGTTCAGCAGCGAGAGGTCACAGCCGATGCTGTTCATGTAGGGGATCGTGTCTTGCAACACTTCGCCAGCGTAGCCGCGCCTGCGGTGGTCAGGGTGGGTGCACACGTTGCCGATGCCGCCGACCTTCAGCGTTGATCCCCCGTAGCGCATCGTGTACGGGATGACCAGCGTGTGCGAGACCACCTGCCCACCGCGCACAGCGATCCGTTCGTGTGCGTGATCGAAGCCGGGCCGCTGCGTCGTGTAGTGCTCGTAAATCGCGCGCAGTTCATCGTCCAGCGGCATCTCCTGCATGAAGCAGCGCGCGTTCAGGTGCGCGATCTGTTCCCAGTCGTCGGGGCGCGCGCCCCGGATGACGGTGGTCACGGTTTCTTCCACGGATCCGCCTCCATGAAGGCGTCGAGCATGATCCGCTTCGCGTCGTCGCTCACGCCAATGGCGCGCCCGTCGCCGTAGTCGGACAGGATGAAGCCGCCCTGCGGTGTGGCCCACTCGCGCAGGAGCAGACGCGCCTCCGCGCGGATTGCCTCCGGCCCCTTGAGCGGCAGCGTGTGCTGGATATCGCACAGCGACTCGAAGCACAGCCGGCCCCGGAACGCCGCGCCGACTTCCTCGATGCCGAGCGCGCGCGGCTGTTGCAGGTTCACCACGTTGCAGCCGATCTCGGCCAGGCTGCCCAAAATGGCGTTGACCTTGCCGCACGAGTGCATCCACACGTGCCAGCCGTGCGCGTGCATCGCGTCGAAGAGCTGCTTGTAGCGCGGCCTGAAGAACTCCTCCCACAGCGCCGGGCGGATCATGAGCGCCTGCTCGGTGCCCCAGTCGTCGGTGAAGCTGAAGCCGTGAATCTGCCCCGGAAAGCGCCGCGCGATGTTCTCGATGATGCCCAGATTAAACTCAACCACGCGGTCGGCGAGCCTCTCGATCTTCTCGCGCTCCAGGTACAGGTCGGTGAGGGTGTTCTGGTAGCCGCGCAGCGCGTGCATCCGCTCGAACAGAAGCATGAAGATGCCGGTGGTGATGTACTTGCCGTCCGCCCCCTCGAACCTGGCCTCCATGCCTTCGTAGAAGGCGGGGTTGTCGGGGTCGGGCCAGCGATACGTGCGCAGCGCCGACCAGTCTGCGAGCGGGTGGCCCTTGACCTGGCCCATGTTGGCGACCTCGCTGCGCGCCCACGTGCATCCCCACTCATCGCGCGTCTCGCGCAGCGCGTGGTCACCGGTGCCGATCTGGTTCCAGTTCACGTCGTGCGTGTCGTTGATGCCGAGCACGGGGAAGCGCACCGGCAGGCGGTCGGGCGTGTCAAACTCGATGGCGCGGTGCACGACTTCGTAGGAGGATATGCTCATGGTTGTTGCTCCTTATGTTGAGCAGGTGCAGATGCGATCACTAGAGACCATCGCCTGTTCATCGCTCCCTCCTAATCAAACAGGCGCGCCATCACCAACGCATCGATATACAGGCCATTCTGGAAGCTGAAGTCACGGTAGCG
>DAOTXU010000008.1:0-2359 GCA_034435135.1 Anaerolineae bacterium
GTGCGAGGATGAGAAGCAGCGTCGCCGCCTGGAAGAGCTGGCTTCTTGACATATGAGAACGAAGCGATTCAAGCTTTTGAGCCAACGACCGCGGTGCGTGTGGTGCTTGTCGTGTTGGCGGACACCTCACCCCCCGTCCCCCTCTCCCGGCTACGCCGGACTATAGCCGCACGCGGAGAGGGGGTGTCGAGCCGCAGGCGAGACGGGGGTGAGGTAGAGAAAGGCCTTAGCACGGCCACCGGTTGGCGTAAGTTTGAATCAGTTCAACTTTATGTGGAGATAATCATGTTGTCGGATGAACCACTTAGCGCCGGGGCGACCACAATATCCAGCCACACCGTCGTGCCAAACGGGACGCCATTCGCATCGTATAGCTTCCAGTAGCTTGCATAGCGGTCGGGGCGTATCGGGGCGGCCAGGTTCACCTTGATGTCAAGCTCCTGTCCGGGCGAGGTCTTGCCCAGGGGAATCGCGTCCGGGCCTCCCATTTGCTCGCCGGACGCGAACCTGAGTTGGAAACGGTCGTCCCACGTCGTGCTGCCGGTGTTCCTCACCCGCCACACTTTCTCCAACGGCGCGCCTGGTGGGAAACGCGAGCCGTCAGGGATGGTGATGTCTGCGATGAACTCCCAGTCGCTCTGGGCCTCGCGGCGCTTCAACGCGGAGACAGCCGCGAGACTTTCAACAGCGACGATTTCCTCATATCGCGGGTCATCCGCACCCGCGACCGTGCCGAAGTGCTGGGTAATGTCGCTGAGCGCATCCTGGAAGTTGGCCTTGGCCCAGTCGCCCAGTGTGTAGAGCGCCACGCCAATCAGGTACGGGTCCTTACGCACCTCGCGGTCGTACCAGAACACGTCGTCTAAGAAAGCCTCTTTGCCCTGTCGGTCCCACTCATGGCCGCCAAACGGCGCGGCTTCGGTGATAAACAGCTTGAGCTTGCCCAGGCCCGCCGGCTCCAGGACGTTCTTGTAGAACGCGCGGTAGTGCAGCGCCGAGCTTTGGGCGGACTCTTTCAGGGAGCCAGACCCGGCGAGGCCGTATCCGTGGAGGCCCAGCGCATGATTGTTGTCCAGCGCGTGACGCAGGGAGGGCAACAGCGCGCGGAACTTATCCACCGCCGAAGCGCCGCCGGGGTGGCCCGGTGGGTCATCGCCCGGCACGCCGCCGGCGAAGTTGTACAGGCACAACCTGAAGCCGTTATGCTCGGCGATGCGCATACAGGCGAGCGAAAAATCGTTCAGCCACCGGTAGCCGTCCAGCGAAGCCGGGGCCGGCTCGTTGATCGGTTCGAAGTAATCGGCTCCGCCCAGCTGCCAGTGACGCATCTGGTCTTCCATCCAGGCGGCGGCGACTGCCTCTGGGACGCCGGTGAAGTTGCCCGGCGGCGTGTCTCCCAGCTTGAATGTGCGGAAGATGGTGACGGTCTTGGGGTTGATCTCTTTCGCTTCTTGGAGCGGCGCGTAATCGTCTATGGATTTGACCAGCGGCACTGGCGTGCCGGCGGCGTGGGCGCCCCGGAGATAATCTCCGAAGCCCGTGCGAGCGCCCTGGACAATATGGACACCTAGCTTGCTTGGCATGGTTGGCCTCCTAACACGCCTGGCGCGGCCCTGCGAGACACCCAGCGGACTGCGACGGATACCCTGTTAGCCGGAAAAGGCCTATCACATCTGGCGAGCCTGACACTGAACTGATTCAAACTTATGCCAACAAAGGCAGCTTTCTCATTTCTTTTGATTGGCGTTATTCGCGTTATTCGCGGTTTAATTCTTCTTCTCTTAAATGGGCTTTGCGTGCGCTGGCTCAACTTCTCTGTAAAAAGTGACAGGCGCTCAGCAGGGCTAATACCTCAACATGCTCCAGTACGTTAACGATTAGAGCCACACTATGGCATTATTGTGTCCAACTCGTCGCTTTTTGCCAAGCCTGCCATGCGGCGGCTGAAGCTGCTGGTGGTCTCCCGCTTGGGTCAGGTGACGCAGGTGCGAGAGCGCGGTACACTTCCGCGCATGTCGATCAGACAAACATCCTGGTTGATCGGGGTCATCGCTCTTGTTTCGATCATCTTCGGCGCGATCGTTGTTCTGGACATTGTGCCCATCCTGCGCGGCGACTACGCCGATTGGCGCTGGTCGCGGGAAGCGCCGGAGCCGGCGCGGCTAATCCCGCTGGCGCTGGCGGTTGCCGCTTACCTTGCAGGGCTTGTCATATGGTGGCGCGTGTGGCGTTGGTGGATATTGCCCACCTGGGCGACGCTCTGCGCAGTGCTGATTATCCTGGCGACGGCCTGGGTGGGTGAGGATGACGTGCTCTTCGCGCTGTTTGCGAACACCGTCTCCGGCGCGTCCACCGGGCC
>DAOTXU010000009.1:0-5128 GCA_034435135.1 Anaerolineae bacterium
GCACTGTGATCGGCTCGTCTTCGCCGTACCAGATGCCCCAGGCGTGGCGGAGCAGCGCCTCCGCATCCAGGTCCGCCGGGACCTCGAAGCGCTCGGTGGTCAGCATCGCCCGCTCGATGCGCTCCATCTTGAACGTCGCCAGCCCGTCGTGGTGGTCGCTGTGTCCGATCAGGTACGCGCCATCCCCCCAGACCGAAGGTTCGATCAGATATGGGCTGACCACATAGGTCCGGGTCTGGTCGGCGCGGAGCTTGCGGTGCCATATCCTCACGCGCAGCCCTTCCATCCAGCCCCGGACGACGGCTTCGATGGCTTGCTCCCTTTCCGGCTCCGGCGGGGGCTGCTCCCCCATGATCCGGGTCGCCGCGGCTTGAATGCGTTCGGTCATCGGCTGGCGCAGGGCCAGCGCCAGTTTCTCCAGCGCGCTGGTGACCGCCGGACGTGCGAAGTGCGTGTGCCGCGACAGGCGACGCGCCGCCAGGTAAAGCATCAGTGACTCGGTGGGGGCAAGCCGGACGTTGGAGAGATAGTGCAAACGGTCAACAGCGTACACGCCGGGTTCGATTTCCACGACGGGTACCCCCGACACGCTTAGCTCCTGCAGGTCGCGCCAGACCGTGCTGCGGTCCACATCCAGGCGCCCGGCGAGCTGCGTGATGGTAAACCCCTCTCGATGCTGGGTCAGCAGCCGTTCGAGCTCAATCAAGCGCTCCGCTTTTCTCGTGCCTCGGCTCATGGATTTGTCCTTGAGCTATCATCATCACAACGGTTATGCACAGAATACCACACCTCCGCTACGGAAAATCCGGCGGGATATAACATCCTGCTAACAAAAATCCTGGATGTAGCTCAACAGGCGGCTTTTCGTTTGTAATCCGCTTGCATTTTATGAGAAGGTCGTTGCAAGTACTGCAATATGGCATCGCAGATTTGGTGTTTCAGTCTCAACATCTGTCCCTGGTACTGGAACAGGTCAACTTGACACGCACTATGCCCTAAGCAGCTTTAGCCCCGCCTTGCGCGCCTTAACCTCCGCGCTGCTCAGGACCCCGCGCGCTTTCAGCCCCTCCCGGTACAGCGCCATCGGATGCGCGCCGGTGGACAGCCCCAGCGTCGCGCGCTCCCAGGATAACTCTTCAGCCTCCGAGAGCGCCGGCAGCGCCACGCCGTCGCCGGCGAAGGCCAGGTCGAGTGCGTCCTCCTCATCGCGCAGCTCCCCCAGCTCCCACAGCAGCTTCCGGCGCGGGACGCCCCAGCCGTCCAGCGCGCCGGCCATGACCAGGGTCTCGACCGCCGCGCGCGGCAGCCCGGTCCGCCGGCGCAGGTCCGCCAGATCGACGAACGGCCCCCGCTCGCGCTTCGACCCCAGCGCGCGCCGCAGCACCTCCCCCTGCCCCGGTGTGAAGCCGGCCAGGTCGCGCGCCACCTTGAGCACCTGCTCCTGAAAGAGGATGACGCCCAGGGTTTCCCTGAGCGCGCCTTCCAGGGATGGGTGCGGGACCGTCACCGGCTCCCGGCCCAGCCGGCGGCGCAGGTACGGGTGCACCATGCGCGCGATCAGCGCGTACACCTCCGGGTCGTCGAACGCGAGCGCGTCCAGGTCGGGGCGCACCCCCGTCGTCGCCGCCACGATCTCGACCGCCTCCGCCACCGCCGAGAGCATCCGCAGCCCGAGCAAGTCGATCTTGACCAGCCCTGCCGCCTCCAGCGCGTCTTTGTCCCACTGGCACACCACCCGCCCCGGCATCGCCGCTGGCTCGGTGGGCACCCGTTCGGTGATGGGCGCGCCGGTGACCACCATGCCGCCGTTGTGGAGGCCCAGGTGCCGGGGCGCGCCGTCGATCTGCGCGCACAGGTCGAGGAGCTGCGCCCAGGGGAGCGTGTCCTTCTCCCCGCCCAGCGACGCCTGGAGCGACGGCGACGCGGCGATCCGCTCCGGGTCGCCGGTGTTGAGCGCCTTCGCCGTAAGGTCAGTCAAATGCGTGGGCAGCCCCAGCGCGCCCCACGTCGCGGACCGCGCTGCGCGCGGAAGGTGACGAAGGTGCACGCCATCGCGGTGTGCTCCACGCCGTAGCGCCCGTACACGTACTGGATCACCTCCTCGCGCCGGTCGGCCTGGAAGTCGATGTCGATGTCGGGCGCGAGGTGGTGCCCGTCGGAGAGGAAGCGCGCGAACACCAGGTCGTGCGCGAGTGGGTCAATGGGGCTGATGCCGAGCAGGTACGCGACCAGCGAGTTGGCCGCTGAGCCGCGCCCCTGGCACAGGATGCCTTGCGCGCGCGCGAAGCGCACGATGTCCCACACGATGTGGTCGCAACCGCCATAGCCTTGATAGGAGAGCCAATCGTGGGGAAGTACGAGAGCTTCACCGTGAAGGGTTTTGGCACCCTTCAAAACAAGCTCTCCGAAGTGGCTGAAGCGCGGGGATGGGATATTGCCTCTTTGGCTAGAGAGGCCAAAGTGAATTACATCACAGTAGGCAATATCTGGCACAAAGAGGCTAAGGGAATTCACCTTCCAACACTGCTGAAGATCGCAGCAACATTAGGTGTTCAGCTCGACTATTTCCCATCGTGCCCGAAGGACAGCACAACGGAGCTCGCTAGGAAAACGAAAAGCCCCACTGTGCAGTGAGGCTTTCCCCTAGCGGTCTCCGCGCAGTTGCTATAGACTACGCATCAACCTTTTGCATCGAGCCGTCCGCCGGGTTGCCGGCAAGCTGATCGGCGGGGAGGCTCCCAACACACCGCCCAGGAGGGCGGAGAGTTGTCATTTCTCCGATGCCTTCCTCAGACCGCCCGACCCGAACGCCCACTTGTCTGGACACGCGGCTGGTCGTTGCAGGCGGTCGGGCGGCCTGAGGAGGGTGTCAACAGAAGACGCTCCAGCACCTTAACAACCGCATGATGACCGCGGCAGGACTCGAACCTGCAACCAATTGATTAAGAGTCAACTGCTCTGCCTGTTGAGCTACGCGGCCCAATCCACCAGCTACGTGTAGGGCAGATAGAGGAGGTAGAGTGGTAAAACAGGTGAAGCAGCTAGGGTAGAGCGTCCTACAGGTCGCTGGATGTATGGTCATCTTAGCGCAGAATCCCGCGCGCCGCAAGGATACGGCGCGCGGTTTGATTCCCGCCGCGCTCACGGCGCGCAGGCGGCCTGGGCCACGTGCTCCCTGTCGTTCTCTCCTCCCTTCCCGTTCGCCCGCCGGTTCACGGTGCGGCGCAGCGACTCCGGCGGCGCCTTGTAGTAGTAGTCCAGCGTCGTCGAAGGGGATTTGTGTCCCATCTGCGCCTGCGCCTCCGGCACCGGCACGCCGTTCCGGGCCGCCCACACGCCCCAGGCGTGGCGGAACTTGTGCATGCTGAAGCGCTCCACCCCGGCGCGCTCGCCCAGCCGCCACATGACCTGAAACAGACCCCGGTAGCTCAGCCGCGCGCCAGTGCGCAGGTGCACGAACACGTAGCCGTGATCGTGGTCCAGCGACGCGACGATTTGCCGGCGCTCACCGAGCCAGGCGTTCAGGGCATCCCACAGCGCGTCGGACATGTAGACCGTGTGCGGCGCCCCGTCCCTGGCCTTGAGTTCCACCGAGGTGATCGTCCGGTCGTCGGGGTGGATGCCCTCCACGCGCAGGTTCCATGCTCCGCCGAGCCGGAAGGCGGTGTCGCGGAAGAACGTCACCAGCGCCACGTCGCGGGCATTCTGGCAGGCAGCGAGCAGCTTCTCAATGTCCGTGTCGGGGTGGCCTTGCCCGTGTCCGTCGGGCCGCGCGTGACCCTGTGCACCGTGAACGTCACCGGCGATGTCCTCAGGTGGCGGCATTTCACCAGCCAGTTGAAGAAACCCCGGATGACGCGCTTGTACGACTCCTGCGTGGCAGGGGTGTGGTGTGGCTGGAGGATGGCGTCGAGGGCGCGGTCCAGGTCGGCAGGCGTGAGCGTCCTGATTCGGGTCTTCGCGCCCAGCGCCGGGACCAGGCGTTCGAGAATGCCGGTGTACATCTTGAGCGTGTTCGCGCTGCGCTGGGTGCGAAGGAAGCGGTAGTATGCGTCAAGCGCCTGGCGCAACGTCATGCCGAACAACGACATGGCAGCGTTCTCCTTCTCTACGTGTGCGATGAGTGTACCGAATCGAAAGCGGCTTGAGGCATTTTCGAGCGCCCTTTTCAGGAGCAATCATGGACCGGGACACAAAAGAAACGATCCGAATGCTGCGTCGCTTGGCGGTGGCGGCGGTGGTGTTGCTGGGCATCCTGACGGCGGCGGCTGCCTGTTACCTGATCGTCTCGACCCTGAAGTTGCTGGCAGGGTAGAGCGATGGCACTGGCAGTGACGGCCTTAGCCGCAGCGCTCCTGGTCGGCGTACAGGCGGCGGTGAGCGTAGCGGCGCTCGCGCTGGCGCAGCGGGAGGACGAGGGCGTGCCGATTCGGAAGCGCCTGATGTCACTTTACGCCCGATAATGGTTCTCCCGCATTTTCCGTGCTGACAGACAGGAGGCGGCAGGTATGCTTGTAGGGGTATTTCTGCTGCGAGGTTCCTGTCATGCGCGGTCAGCCCGATGGCAACCCGAAACACGATCCCCTTCAGTTTGTCCGGTTTCGCAATCGATGATGTGGACGAAGAAGATGGTTGGCTCCGGGTCACGGCGCACGCGATCGCCGAGATAGCGCCGTGTCCGGACTGTGACACGCCGTCTCGCCGGGTCCACAGCTACTACACCCGTTCCCCTTGTGATCTACCCTGCATCGGGCGCGCCGTGCAATTGGTACTGCGGGTGCGTCGTTTCCGGTGTCTGAACCCACAGTGCGCACGGAAGACCTTCGCAGAGCGCCTGCCTACGGTGGTAGCCCCGTATGCCCGGCGCACGGGGCGGCTGACCGCCGCGCTGCGGGCCGTGGGTTTTGCCGTGAGCAGCGAAACGGGCACGAAAGTGCTGAGCGGTTTTCAAGTTCATATCAGCCCTGACACGCTGTTGCGCCTCCTGCGCCGGAGGAGCCTGGAACCGGAGACGACGCCCCGCGTGCTGGGCATCGATGACTGGGCGAAGCGGAAGGGGCATAGCTACGGGACGGTGTTGGTGGACCTGGAACGTCACCGCGTGGTGGACCTGCTGCCTGAGCGCGAG
>DAOTXU010000010.1:0-1922 GCA_034435135.1 Anaerolineae bacterium
GCACAGCAATGCCAATGTATGTGGCTTCCTTCGCCTTTTTCTGTTTGCCGATGTGATCCCGGCAGGTTTCACAATACGGGACCTTCCAGATCATCTGCTTTTTGACTGCGCCCAGGCGCTCCTCGTAGATTCTTGAAAACGAAAGCTCAAACGGCGGGCCGCTATCGAGGGCGATGGTTTGCATACAACACGGGCAGTTACCGGGCCACCTGAGGATTTGCTTCAGGGTGGGCTGGGGATCGCCGGCGCGAAGAGAATGGATCGGCTGAGCCTTTACCCTTACGCGGTAGAGGATCATTGGCGCGCTCCGTATGTGTGGGTTCTGGCAACGCGCATCATTGTAGGCTTACAGGCCACTTCTGAGCGAGATATTGTCAAAAGTTGTGGATGGGTAGGCATCAGGCAGCTGCCTCATGAGTGCTCTCCGTGTCGGTGAACGCAGCCGATTGCGCTTCGGTCAGGCGCGCGCCATTCTTGAAGGCGACGCCAGCGCGGACCAGGGCGACGAGGTGAGGCGCATTCACCTTGCGCCAGCGCGCCTGGGCGGCAAGGGCGAGCTTGAATGCCATCGCCAAGCCCGCGTTGCGCGCGCCGGACCCTTTCGTGGCGCGGGTGCGCGCTTTGACGGTGGCGAAGGGCGACTCGATGGGGTTGGTGGTGCGCAGGTGGACCCAGTGCTCGGCAGGGAAGTCGAAGAAGGTCAGCAGGGCCTCCTGGTCGGCGGTGAGGCATTCCGTCGCTTTGGGGTAACGGGTCTGATATTCGCCGACGAAGTGCGCGATCGCGTCCTCGGCATCCTGATGGCTGGGCGCGTGCATGATCTCGTGCAGCATGGCCTTGGCGCGCGGCTGAAGGCGTTTGGGCAGCTTGTCGAGCACGTTGGCGAGCTTGTGCACCCAGCAACGTTGTTCACGAGTCTCCGGGTACACCGCGCGCAGCGCCGCCCAGAAGCCCAGCGCGCCGTCGCCGACCGCCAGCACAGGGGCGGGCATCCCACGTCGTTTCAGGTCACGCAGCAGGCTCGCCCACGACTCGGTCGATTCCCGATAGCCATCTTCGATGGCAATCACTTCTTTGCTGCCGTCAAGGTTCACGCCGATGATCACCAGGCAGGTGAGCCGGTCGTCTTCCAGGCGCACACCGAAGTTGACCCCATCGACCCACATGTACACGTAGTCCTTGCCCGCCAGCGAGCGCTTCCGCCAGGCCCGGTACTCGTCCTGCCAGATCGTCGTCAGCCGGCTGATCGTCGAGGCCGACAGCCCGGCGGCCTCCGGCCCCAACAAGACCTGCAAGGCGTCCGCGAAGTCACTGGTGGACAGACCGCGCAGGTACAACACGGGCAATGCGGCTTCCAACCGGGGCGAGCGGCGCGCCCACGGCGGCAAGATGTGGCTCGTGAACTTGTGCCCTGCGCGCCGGTCGTGCACGCGCGGCGCTTCAATCTCCACCGGCCCCACGCCCAACGTCACCGTGCGCGGCCTGGCCTTGCCGTTGCGCACCACCTGCGCGTGGCCCTTTTCGTCGCGCAGGTGCTGCAACTTCGCCACGTACTCGTCCGCTTCCAGCTTCAGCGCTTCGGCGATCATCCGCCGCGCTCCCTCACGCGCCAACTCGTCCAACGTCTCCGTAATCTCGGGGGCTATGCCCTCTTCCTGCTTCGTGGTAAGCTTAAGCATCAGCGTATCCTTTCCCGGCCTCGCGCCGGTGCGTTTAGGTCTGGACACCTGGAGGATACGCTGCCTTTTGTCTCTCGCCAATCCACAACTTTCGGTTACATCTCGCTCTCACCTCGACTATCGCCAAACGCCACAGACCACCGAATCATGGACGGACGTGTGAAGTAGCCATCACAGGTCTGCATCATGACTACCAACGCGCGGCTTGAGGTCCGGTATCATGACGGACAGGTGAAGTAGCCA
>DAOTXU010000011.1:0-29725 GCA_034435135.1 Anaerolineae bacterium
GCTCGACACCCCCTCTCCGCTTGAGGCTATAGTCCGGCGTAGCCGGGAGAGGGGGAGGGGGGTGAGGTGTCCGCCAACACGACAAGCACCACACGCACCGCGGTCGTTGGCTCAAAAGCTTGAATCACTTCAATACAAAAGCCTTTTTCGCGAACATGCGTTCAGTGTCCGGTAGCTAGTAATGACACAACAGCTCAATGTGAACAACACTACATGAAAGCGCGTCGCTCCGCTCTGAAACAGCACGCCATTCTAACACACAGCGCGGCAAACAGCGATGCAGTAAGATGAAAGATTTATGCAACTTCACACATGCCGTACTGATGGAGCCGTCAAGAGCTTGCGGACATGAGGCCTAAACCCTCTGCCCGTACTTGACTCTACGTGAGCATATCCAGCGCGAACGCCGCATACACCTCGGCGGCGCGCCACAGGTCTTTGACACGCACCTGCTCGTGAGTCGTGTGCGCGCGGTTCGGGTCGCCCGGACCGAAGCCTACCGTCGGGATGTTGGCGACGCCGGCGGTGTATACCCCGTCGGTGGAGAAGTCCCAGACGGTCACGCGCGGTGGCTGACTCAGCGCACGCCCTGCGCTCTGCCGCAGCCGGACCACCAGCGGGTGATCGGCGTCGAGCACCCACGGGGGGAAGGCCTCCTCCACGTCGCAGGCGTGGCCCGTGTACGACGCGGCGCGATAGCGGGTGATCTCCACATCGGCCCGGATGCCCTCGCGCGCGACCAACCCCTCGATCTGCGCCCGCGCGCCGCTCGCCGTCTCGCCCAGGGTCAGGCGGCGGTCCAGGTAGAACGTGCACTGGTCCGGCACGGCGTTGAGGCTGGCGCTGCGGTTGCTGATCCGCGTGAGCGCTACCGTGCCGGGGCCGAGGATTGGGTCGTTGCCGAGCGCGCTGGACAGCATCTCCACGCCGAAGATCAGCCGTGCGGCGGAATAGACGGCGTTGTCGCCGCGCTGAGGTTGCGAGGCGTGGCTGGAACGCCCGTGCGTGGTCACTTTGAACATCACGCGCCCACGATGCCCCCGGCTGATTTGCATATCGGTCGGCTCGCCAAGCACCACCCACTCCGGGCGAATGTCCTCCTCCTCGACGAGCGCGCGCATCGCCATACCCTCGCACGGTTCTTCCTGCACAACGAAGGCGAACACCACGTTGCCCTTTAAAGAGTCGGCGTAAGGTTGCAGCAACCCGGCGGCGTAAGTCATTGCCGCGAGCGCGCCTTTCATATCGGTTGCGCCCAGGCCGTAGAGCACGCCGTTCTTGACCACGCCGCCAAACGGGTCTTGCTCCCACGCGCCGGGGTCGGTGACGGCCACCGTGTCCATGTGGCCGTTGAAGAGCAGGGTCGGCCCTTCCTCCCGGCCAATGCGCGCCACTACACTGCCGACGCGGTCCACCCACACGTTTTGCACGCCCAGCCGGGTCAGCTCGTCGCGGATCAGGCACGCAACTTCACCCTCTTGCGTAGAGAGACTCGGGGTGCGCACCAGGTGTTGCGCAAAGTTGACCAGGGTGTCGCGCCCGTTGCGGCTCACTTGCGGGCGAAGGCGGTCTGTCGTCCTCATGAAAAGGCGCATAGCCTTTGCTCCGTTTGGGCGCTTCCCGAAAGCTTGAAGCTTTGGGAAGCTACTCGCCGAATCGCTCTCATCAATACGCCCCGCTGCCCATCAACATGCGGGGCACGGTGCGCGCCAGGATGCGCAAATCCATCCCCAGCGACCACTTTTCGATGTAATAGATGTCGAGCAGGCACATTTCCTCAAACGCCACATCCGACCGACCGGTGACCTGCCACAGCCCGGTAATGCCCGGCGGCGCTTCCAGGCGTTGGCGTTGCCAGGGTTCGTACTGCGCCACCTCGTCGGGCAGGCCGGGCCGGGGGCCGACCCAACTCATCTCGCCGCGCACCACATTGATGATCTGAGGAAGCTCGTCCAGGCTGAAGCGCCGGATCCAGCGCCCGACGCGGGTCACACGCGGATCGTTCTTGATCTTGAAGAGCGGTCCGGTGGCGATGTTCCGGTCCATCAGTTCAGCCTTCTGACTGTCGGCTCCATCAACCATTGAACGGAACTTGACGATCTGGAAGCGCCGCCCATCCTGGCCCACACGCCACTGGTTGTAGAAAATCGGGCCGGGACTGTCAAGCCGGATCGCCAGCGCGATCAAGCCCATCAGCGGCAGGACCACCGGCGCAAGGAGCAGCACCAGCGCCAGGTCCAGAGTCCGCTTGACCAGGCGGCTGCTGCGCGACCAGGTCCGCTCCACGCCGATACCCAGCAACGGCACGTCGTCGAGAGTCTCCAGTTGCACCTGGCTCAGGCTGAGCTGGAACAGATCCGGCACCACGCGCGCCGCGACGTTGCGCGCTGCGCACGCGCGCACCACGTCGAGGATGGTGGGGTACTCACGCCAGGGCAGGGTAATAATCACCAGATCAATCGGCTCGCGCTCCAGGAGGATGGCGATGTCGCCCACGCAACCCAACGCGCGCACCCGCCCCATGTCGCTCTTGCACTTATCGGGATCGTCGTCCACGAAGCCGACCGCTTTGTAACCCAACTCTGGGCGGGCGACAATGGTCTGCATCACCGAGCGGCCCATTCCGCCCGCGCCCACGATCAGCACGTTCTCCACGCCGATGCCGCGCGCGCGTAAAGCGGCCTTCACCTGTCGCTCCACCACGCGCGCCGCGCCGAGCAAGACGATCACCAACACGCCGACCTCCACCAGCAGCAAGCGCGAGAACACAAGCGGCTGGAGAAAGAAGGTCGCCGCCATCGTCCACATCGTGGCGTTGGCGGAGCCGTTGATGACGGTATACATCTCGTCATGCCATGAACGCCCGCGCTGGCGCTCATACAGACGCGCGCCGCGATACGCAAAATGCACCCATAAGGTGAAGAAAATCGCGTAAGGGATATACGGCTCGAACGGCGCGCGGTTGCCCTCCGCGACCACGCGCAGCACCTGCAACTCGTAGCGGAGATAGTATCCGACCAAAAAGGCCAGCCACACCAGGACCACGTCCACAACCGGCATGATCCACCAGCTGTAACGCGCCAGAACGCTCGCCATGTTAAGCCGCCTCCAAAGCGCGACGATAGATCGCCGCCGTTTGCTCCGCCGTCCGCGCCCAGGTAAACGCCCGCGCGCGCGCCGGGCCGCGCGCGCCCGCCTCCTCCCGCCAAGCAACCGAGCTAACCGCGTGGGCCAGCGACTCGGTCCAGGAGTTTACATCGGTCGGCGGAACGAGCATCCCTGCATCCCCCACGGCTTCGGGCAGCGATGACGTATCGGCAGCGAGGACCGGCGTCCCACTCGCCATTGCCTCAAGCAGGGGCAGGCCGAATCCTTCATATACGGAGGGATAAACAAACGCTTCGGCGGCGCGGTACCAGAGCGGCAATTCCTCGTCAGGGATGTAGCCCGGCGTGAGCACGTCGCCGCTCAACCCCAGCGACTCAATCGCGCGAAAAGTCTCATCATACAGCCAGCCCTTGCCTCCCGCCAGCACGAGCTTGACCGCCTTATCAGGAAGCGCGGCGTAGGCGCGCAGTAGCGTGACCAGATTTTTGCGCGGTTCCAGCGTCCCTAGAAACAACAGGAAGCGGGGCGGCAACTCGCGCGCCGCGCGGAAACGCGCTAACGCTTCATCAGGAATCGGCTCAAAGAAGCGCGTATCAACCCCCGGCGCGGCCACATCGATCCGCGCGGCGGGCACACCCAGCGCGGCCTTCACATCACGCGCGGTGTTCTCGGAGATGGCGATCACGCGGCGCGCGCGGCGGCACGACAGGCCGGTCATCAACCGCAGGTACAGGCGATTGGCCGGGCGGAAGTATTCCGGGTAATACACGAAGCTTAGATCGTACACGGTTACGACAAACGGACAAGGCGAAACCACCGGCGCGACGAACCCCATCGCGTGATGCAGGTCCACGCGCGCCTGCCACAACCTCCCTGGTTGCAAGATTTGCTCCCACACCACGCGCAGGGCCGGCCTCCCGGTGTGCAGCCGTGAAATACGCACCTCCAGGCGCGCATTTGGCGCGGGTCGGCCCTCGCCCACAAAGATCGTGTAATGCAAGTCGGGGTCGGCGGCGGGCAGGTGTCGGAGCAGGTTGTGGATATATCCGTGAATGCCGGCGCTGCGGTATCCGCTCTGGTCTGATAACAGATGTGCGTTTATCCCCACACGCCAACAGCGCCGGCCTGGGCCTCTGTCCATGCGCGGCATTATACCACGTCGCAGAACGGCGCGTCACAAGGGCGTCTAGGCGAAGGTCAGCTTCACCCCTGCCTGCGCCACGAACGACTCAACCGCGGCGGCGGCGTTGGCGGCGGGGGTGTCGGTTTGCAGCGCTTTCGCTGGCGCCAGGATGTACCCCCCACCGCGCCCCATCTCCCGGCACAGGCGACCCACCTCGGCGCGCACGTCATCCGGCGCGCCGAAGGGGAGCGTGCTCTGTGACCCCAACCCGCCCCAGAATGTGAGGTGCGCGCCGAAGCGCTTCTTGAGTTCGTAAGGGTTCATCGCCTCCGGCTGCACGCTCTCCAATACGTCAAGGCCAATCTCGATCACATCCGGCATGATGTCAACGATGTTGCCGCAGCAGTGCGAGAGCGCCAGCTTGCCGGCGCTGTGCACGAACTCGTACAGCCGGCGCAGCGGCTCCTTGAAAAAGGCCCGCCAACGCGCCGGGCCGAGGATTACCCCGCGCTGTGCGCCCCAATCGTCGCTGAACAGGACCCCATCCACGGGCAGCGTGACCAACTCCTCAACGATTTCCATGTGCTGCCTGGCGATGCGGTTGACGAGTTCCTGGTAAAACGCCGGCTCGGCGGCTGCGTCCGCGAGCGCGTTCTCGAAGCCGCGCAGCGTCCACGTCCGCTCAAACAGGCCGAAGCTAAAGCCGGCGACGATAAAGGCGTCGGCGTTCTCGTCGATCTTTTGTCGCGCCTTCTCGCGCCAATCGGGCACAAAGAAAGCGGCGGTGTCGGGCCAGTCATAGCCCTCCAGGCTGGGCGTTCTGAGCGCCGGCTCGACCAGGTAATGTTGCCACGTGTCGCTGCGCCACGTCGAGCCGTAGCGGTCTACCGTGTACGCTTCTTCCGTGATTTCCCAGTTCATGCCATCGTCGAACACACCCACCCCAATGATATGCTGCGTTAACGCATCCCGCCACGCGGTTGTGCCGTAGTAGTCGTCCAGCCGTTCGGAGACGCCGCTCTCAAAGCCGAGGGTGTACGGGATGTAAGGCGTCTCTTGGTGCGCAATCTGCGCGTAGACGATCTCTTTGGGGGTCATTATCGAGCCTTTCTTCGTAGGCTGTTGAACGGGACGATAGTATCCCGACCCATACCCCTGGACAAATTCGGCAGCCCGCCGGCTATGCCTGTCCCCCAGCCTCAGTCTGCGCTTGCTTCTTATGCTGGGAGGCCACCAGATTACAGCCGACGACGCTCCCGCACATCTTTTCGCGGACGCCTTTGGAGAATTTCACGCATCCCCAGCATTGCCATCGGGCGGCGGAGAACAGCTTGTTGCGGTGCGCCTCACGAACCCCGGCGCAGAGCTTGAGAGCGACATCGAGCGGTATCGCGTCCATCGAATCTTCCCCTTGTCAGAATGCAGGCTCGACATATGGCTCTATTGTACATCACTGGCGATTTTGCGGGTCTCATGTTACGCTGGCTCGCGGCACCGACGGGGAGCACTCTTGTGCAACTGCAAGTCGAGACCATCTCTAACTCTACAGAGTGGAACGCGGCCCTCGCCTCGCTCCCCTACGCGCACGTCTTGCAAACCTGGGAATGGGGCGACTTCAAGCGGCGCACGACCGGCTGGAAACCGACGCGCCTCGCCCTTCGACACGAAGGCGCAATCGTGGCTGCTGCCTCGGTGCTGACGCGGAGCGCCGGCCCGCTGCGCCTCATGTATGTGCCGAAGGGACCTGCCCTTGACTACACGAATAGCGACCTTCGCCGCGCCGTAATCGCCGAACTGGAAACGTTCGCGCGGCGCGGGCGGGCGATCTTCGTCAAGATCGACCCGGACGTGATCGTCGGCAGGGGTGAACCCGGCAGCGCCGACGACCGCCCCGACTCGCCGGGCTGCGCCTTTACTGAAGAAATCGCCGCGCGCGGCTGGCGCTTCTCAGAAGAGCAGATCCAGTTCCGCAACACGGTCTGCATCGACCTGACGCAGGATGAGGACGCGCTCCTCGCCCAGATGAAGCAGAAGACGCGCTACAACGTCCGGCTGAGCGCGCGCAAGGGCGTGATCGTGCGCGACGGCGACCCAGAAATCGACCTGCCCCTGCTTTATCGACTATACGAAGCCACCGGCGCACGCGACGGCTTCATCACCCGCCCGCTCGACTATTACCGCGACGAATGGGGCGCGTTGATGCGCGCGGGGCTGGCGCACGCCCTCATCGCCCAGTACCAGGGTGAGCCGCTGGCGCACGTGATCCTCTTTCACTTCGGGCCGAAGGCGTGGTACTTTTACGGCGCGTCGTCGGACGCGCACCGCGAGCTGATGGCCCCGCACCTGCTGCAATGGGAGGCGATGCGCTGGGCGAAGGCCCAGGGCTACCGGACCTACGACCTCTGGGGCGCGCCCGATGTCTTCAACGCGCGCGACCGGATGTGGGGCGTGTATCGCTTCAAGGCCGGGCTGGGCGGTCAGGTGGTGCGCCACATGGGCGCGTGGGATTACCCCACCAATCGCGCGCTCTACTACGCCTATACACGCGCCATGCCGCGCGTGCTGGATGCGATGAAGCGGCGGGCGGGACGGAGGCGTGAAGGAGATTGATTGTGAGCGAATCCCTGTCGGCTAAAACATTGATGACTCATGTACGGGCGCTGGCGGACGACATCGGCCCACGCCCCGCCGGCCACCCGGCGGAGGCGCAGGCGCGCGCTTACATCCGCCGGGCGCTGGCCGAGGTGGGGATCAGCGAGGTCGAAACGCTTCCTTTCGCCGTCCCCGACACGTGGGGCTACGCGCTGCTTGCGCCGGCGCTGGCGGCCCTGGGCGGGAATCTGCTGGGCGCAACAGGTCGGCTGGGCAGGTTGGGCGGCGCGCTGACGTCGCTGCTGGGCGCTTACGCGCTGTGGAGAGCAGAAGGCGGCCACCGACAACCGTTCTTTTTCCTCTACCCGACGCGCGAGAGCGCGACACTGATCGGGCGCATCCCGCCATCGGGCGAGCCGCGTCGCAAGCTGGTTCTCATCGGCCACACCGACAGCAACAAGCACCGCCTGATGTTCGCGCCAATCACGAAGCGCTTTCTGCTCGGCATCACTACGTCAGCGACGGCCCTTGCGATCCTCAACGGCCTCGCGCAACTGGCGGTGGCGGTGGGGCTGGGCAAGGCGGCGAACCGGATCACCCGCGCCAGCCGGTGGGGGCTGATCGCCAGCGCGCTGTTGGCGCTGGTTGACGAGGGCGGCGGCTTTATCGACGGCGCGAACGACAATGCGAGCGCAGTCGCCTGTCTGCTGGGCCTCGGCGCGCATTTGAAGCAGCGCCCCCTCAAACACACCGAAATCTGGCTCGCGTTCACGGGCGCGGAGGAGGTTGGGTGTCTGGGGATGCACGCGCTCCTCGACCGGTACGGCAGCGAACTGACCGACGCCTGGTTCCTCGACCTTGAGATGGTGGGCGCGGGCGAGATCGCCTACGTCACCCGGCACAGCGGCCTTTCTTTCTTCAACACGTATGACCCGGACGCGGAGTCGCTGGCCTGGGCGGAGCGCACGGCCCAAAACCACCCTGAACTTGGCGTCTCTGGCCGGGCGATGGTTATCAGCGAAGAAGTGGGCAGCCTGCGCGGGCGCGGCTACCGGGGCCTCTGCCTGGTCGGCGTCGGCGACGGCGGCTGGCTGGCGAACTGGCACCAGTACCGCGACAACACCGACAATATCGAGCCGGCGTCGCTAGAGCGCGCGGCGCGCTTCGCATGGGCGATGGTGCAAACGCTCGATGAGGCTTGACGTGCGCAGCCTTCTCAAGGCGAAGCGGCCTCTTCAGGAACAACCGCCTCCACCCCCTGCCAGAGCCGGATGCTGCGCAACATCGACTGCCGCGTGATCTCCTCGGCGGCGTCGGGGTCGGCGCGCCGGGCAATGGCGAGCAGATCGGCGTAGAAACGGCGCGCGCTGATGCGGGCACCCTCCGGTTTGAAGTAGGCGCGCGCTAAGCGCTCGTAAGAGCCGGCGAAGCTGTTGAGCAGCAGCGGGTAGATCGGGTTGCCGGAGGCGAGCGACAGGCAGCGGTGCAGACCCCAGTCGGCGGCGGCGAAGGCGTCGGGCGTGTTGGCAAGGTCCTGGATCGTCTCCAGATACGCCGCCGCCTCTTCCGAGGCGCGCGCGATGGCCCGGCGCGCGTAGTCCGGCGCGAGGGCCGCGCGCAGTTCCAGCAGGTGCGTGACAAAATCAGGTGGCAGGGAGTCGCTCTGATTCAGGATGCCGGTCAGCACGTTAACGCCGCCCTCGCGCCAGTAGTCGTTGACGCGGGTGGCCTTGCCGTGATGGATCGTCACCCAGCCGTCGCGCGCCAAGCGTTGCAGCGCCTCGCGCAGCGCGGGCCGGGCCACGCCAAGTTCTTTGGCAAGCTGGCGCTCGCCAGGCAAGGGCGCGCCGGGCGGGTAAACGCCGTCCAGGATTTTCTGCATCAGGCGCTGCTCGATAGGCGGCTCTACTGGGCGCTCAAAGCGAAGACGGTACCAGCGGCGCATACATCCTCTCTTGTGTCGGCATTCCGCGATGTCATTTCGCACAGATTTGACCAGGATCGGCGGCGGTGTCAAGTTCAGGGTGCAAGAACAGCACTCTGTAGGCAGATTAGTGCTGCTGAGCAGGCCCTGAGCGCCTGTCACTGTCGCGCCGCGCCGTCTCGCTCCCCAGAAACCGGATTTTTGACCGCGAATAACGCGAATTACACCAATAAGAACCAAGCGTTGAGGTAGGCGCTTAACCATCTCGCCAGCCTTTGCGGTGCGGGCGACTTTCTCGTTGCTTTTGATGAGCGTTATCCGCGGTTTCATTCTTCTCTTCAATGGGCTTGCCCTCGCCGGCTCAACCTCTCTGTGAAAAGTGATAGGCGGCCAGGAGCAGGCCGCGAAAAAAAGCCGAGATTCGTCAATTGGTAGGTCAGCTTCTCGCAAAACTGAAGAAGCTCCGATTGGCAGCTTGCCGCAGAGGTCGCTATAATCGGGGATGATTAACAACTGAAAACGGTGATGCAGGGGAGCTTGGGTCAGCCAGGCTGAGAGGATGCCCTTACGCGGCATCGACCCTACAACCTGATCCGGGTAATGCCGGCGGAGGGAGCGGTGCCGTCGTGTGCAAATCAGCGCCACCTTCCGCCGGACAAACGATTTCGGCTTGGAGAAGGTGGCGTTTTGCGTTGCGCGCTCTGCTCTTCGCCAACGGGAAGCTGAACCATGGCCGCGCCGTCCGCGTTGCCCTCGCGGAAGCGGGCGACGGTGCGCTCGTCATCGCCGCCGACGGCGGGACGCGCCACGCGCTGGCGCTGGGCCGGCGCGTCGATGTCATCGTGGGCGACCTGGACTCGCTGCCCGGCGCGCCGGCTGGAGCCGAGGTCGTCCAAACCCCCGCCGAGAAGGATGAAACTGATCTGGAGTTGGCGCTGCGCCTCGCGGTGGATCGAGGCGCGACGTGGATTCGCGTCATCGGCGCGCTGGGGGGCCGGCTCGATCAGGCGCTCGGCAACGTGATGCTGCTGGCGCTGCCGACGCTGCGCGACCTGGACGTGCGGCTGGTCAGCGGCGAGCAGACGGCGTGGCTGGTCACCTCGTACACGGCAGTCAAGGGGCAGGCGGGCGATACGCTCTCGCTGTTGCCGCTCGGCGGCGACGCCGAAGGCGTCCGCACGTCGGGGCTGAAATACCCACTGAACGGCGAGACGTTGTTCTTCGGGCCGGCGCGCGGGATGAGCAACGTGCTCACCGAGCCGCGCGCCGAGGTGTGGGTCAGGCGCGGGTTGTTGCTGGCGGTGTATACGCCGGGTCGGGCGTAGGGACACGGCACTGCGTCGAAGGCGCGCCGTGCCCCTACTACAGGCAAGAAAGAGGTTGTAGTGATGAGCAACGAACGAACCGTAACCGGGGCCGTACAGGTCTTGCCGCTTCATAGAGATGCCTACGCAGTGGTGGACAAGGCTATCGCCGCCATCGCGGCGACGGGGATACGCTACCTGGTCGGCCCGATGGAGACCGCGCTGGAGGGCACACTCGATGAAGTATTGGCCGCCGCCAAAGCCGCGCACCTGGCCTGCTTCGAGGCCGGCGCGGAGAAGGTGGTGACCATCATCAAGGTCGGCGACGCGCTGGGCGGCTCGACCATCGACGACAAGCTGGAGAAGTATCGATGAGCCAGTTTCGGCGGCGCGCCCTGCCGCCGCTTGTCCTGGCGCTGACGATGCTGGCGATTTGGGAGGTCGGCGTGCGCGCGGCTGGCGTCCCGGCTTGGCAACTGCCCGCGCCCAGCGCCATTGTCGAGGCCGGCTGGGAGATGCGCGACATCCTGCTGACGCACGTCGGCTACACCCTGTTTGAGGCGATGGCCGGGCTGCTTCTGTCGCTTATCATCGGTGTGACGCTGGCCCTGCTGATCGACTTCTCGCCGCCGGTCCGCCGTGCGCTCTACCCGCTGCTGGTCCTCTCGCAGACCGTGCCGCTCTTTGTACTTGCGCCCTGGCTGGTGATCCTGCTCGGCTTTGGGCTGGCCCCGAAGGTGGTGGTGGTAATCCTGGTGTGCTTTTTCCCGATTGTGGTCAGCATGAGCGACGGCCTCGCTTCCGCCGACCCGGACCTGCTGGCGCTCTTCCGCGCGATGGGCGCAACGCGCTGGCAAATCTGGCGCAAGGTGCGCCTGCCGGCGTCGCTGCCGGGGCTGTTCAGCGGGTTGCGCATCGCCGCCACCTATGCAGTGATCGGCGCGATCTTCGGCGAGTGGGTGGGCGCGCAAGCGGGGCTGGGTGTGTCGATTCAACGCAGCTTCAAGTCGTCGGAGACGGCGCAGGTGTTGGCGGTGGTCGTCATCACGGCGCTGCTGAGCATTGGCCTGTTTGCAGTGATCTGGCTCGTCGAGCGCGCCGCGCTGCCCTGGTACTACTCAACGACGCGCGCCGCGCAGTGGGAGGAGCCGGGGATTTATTAGGCGACGTTTCGGGGCGTGACCCGCCCCTGCACAAACGCATCTGTGGGAGGAGGTATACGATGTACGCAAAAAGAAAAACCGCTGGGATCGCACTGCTGCTAGCTGGGGCGCTAGGCATCGCGCCCGCCGCCGCTCAGGAAGGCGCGACGCCGACTCCCTTCGCGCTCGCGGAGCCGACCGAGGTCACGCTCATGCTGGACTGGACACCCAACACCAACCACACCGGCCTGTATGTGGCGCAGGCCAACGGCTACTTTGAAGAGGCCAATCTCGTCGTCGAGTTCATCCAGCCAAGCGGCGACATTCCCGTCGAGCAGATCGTCGCCAGCGGCGCCGCCGATTTCGGCATCAGCTTCCAGGAGTGGTTCACGTTCAGCCGCGCGGCGGACATGCCCATCGTCTCGATTGCGGCGATCATCCAGCACAACACGTCGGGCTTCGCCACCCTGGCCAAAAAAGGCGTCGAGTCGCCTGCCGACTTGGTCGGGCTGAACTACGGCGCGTTCGGTTCGTCGGTGGAACGGCCCATGCTGGATTTGCTGATGGAGTGCGACGGCGCGGACGTGAACGATCTCAGCTTCGTTGACGTGGGCTTCGTGGATGCGCTGCCGCTGCTGGAGACAGGCCGCATCGACGTGGCGTGGATTTTCTACGCCTGGGACGGCATCCGCGCGGAGGTGCAGGGCGTTGACCTGAATGTGCTGATGTTGCAGGACTACCTCGACTGCGTGCCCGACTACTACACGCCGATCCTCATCACCAGCGAGGCGATGATCGCGGAGCAGCCCGACTTGGTGCGCGCCTTTGTAGAGGCGGTCTCGCGCGGGTATACGTGGGCCATCGCGCACCCCGACGAGGCGGCGAGCATCCTGCTCGAAGCCGCGCCGGAGCTTGACGCGGAACTGGTGCGCGAGAGCCAGGCGTGGCTGGCTGACCAGTACCAGGCCGACGCGCCGTGCTGGGGCGAGCAACAGTTGGACGTGTGGGAGAACTTCACCGCGTTTCTGGTCGAAGGCGGCGCGCTGGAGAAACCTATCGACGTGGAGGCGGCGTTCACCAACGAGTTCCTGCCGCCCGCCCTGGAAAGCGAATAACATGCCTATCTTGAATAGGAGGGGCACGGCATCTCCCGAAACGAGGATAGGTCGCCGTGCCCCTACAGTGGCGTCCGACGCCTCGCAAGACCTGAGCCGCCGCGCCGACAGCCGCCCTTGCATCGAACTACGCGGGGTGAGCAAGACCTTCCGGGATGAAGGCGGCGTCGTGCCGGCGCTGGATAAGCTTTCGTTCGCAGCGCAGGCAGGCGAGTTTGTCACCATCATCGGGCCGAGCGGCGCGGGTAAGAGCACGATCTTCAACATCATTACCGGCCTGGTGAAGCCCGACGCAGGCGAAGTGCTCATTGACGGGCAATCGGTGATCGGGCGGGCTGGGCTGGTGGGCTACATGCCGCAGCGCGACCTGCTCCTGCCCTGGCGCACCGTGCTGGACAACGTGATTATCGGCCCGGAGTTGTACGGTATACCCAAAGAGAACGCGCGCCGACGCGCGCGCGAGTTGTTGCCCTTGTTTGGCCTGGAAGGGTTTGAACAGGCGTGGCCGGCGACCCTCAGCGGCGGGATGCGCCAGCGCGCGGCGCTGCTGCGCACATTCCTGTGCGACCGCAGCGTGATTCTGCTTGATGAGCCGTTCGGCGCGCTGGATGCGCTCACGCGGCGCGAGTTGCAGGGGTGGCTCCTGGGCGTGTGGGAGCAGTTCCGGCAGACGATCCTGTTCATCACGCACGACGTAGAAGAGGCAGTCTTTCTTGCCGACCGGGTCATCGTGCTGAGCGCGCGCCCGGCGCATGTCGCCCTGGAGTTGCCCGTGCCGCTGCCCCGGCCCCGCGAGCGCCTCGCTGAAGAGATGGTGGCGTTGGAGGCGCACCTCCTGGCGGCGCTGGAGACGGAGCATATGTAACCTGCTTGACGAGCGATCACATTGGATGACCGCCTTCACGAAGCTGGCGGGCTTCTCCCGTGGCGCCGTGAACGCCACATCCACCCCGCCCAGGCCCAAGCAGTTGGCTTGCGCTGTACCCTCTGACATCGAAGTGATTCAAGCTTTTGAGCCAACGACCGCGGTGCGTGTGGTGCTTGTCGTGTTGGCGGACACCTCACCCCCCGTCCCCCTCTCCCGGCTACGCCGGACTATAGCCGCAAGCGGAGAGGGGGGTCGAGCCGCAGGCGAGACGGGGGTGAGGTAGAGAAAGGCCTTAGCACGGCCAGCTGTTGGCGTAAGTTTGAATCAGTTCATACTATCCCCATCACGACGAGAGTTGACGCATCCGCGCACGCGGTCCATAATTAGCCGCATGGCTACCCAGATCATCACACACGGCAAAGTCACCTGGACCAACATCACGCGCGCCGACGCTGCGGACGTGCGGCGGCTGGGCGAGGCATACCCGCACTTCCACCCCCTCAACCTGGAAGACCTCACCAGCCACATGGAACGCCCCAAGATCGACGAGTACCCGGATCACCTCTTCGTGGTGATGCAGTTCCCGCTGTGGGACGCCAAAGAGCGCATCTCGCGGCCCGGCGAGGTGGACTTCTTCGTCGGCGCGGACTACGTGGTCACCGCGCACGACGGGGACCTGAAGCCGCTCAATGAGCTGTTCCGCCTCTGCCAGAGCGACGAGGCCGCCCGCGAGCAGTTCATGGGCAAGACCGCCGGCGAGCTGTTCCACACGGTCATCGACCGGCTTGTCGATTACCTTTTCCCGATCCTGCGCAAGGTGGACGAGAACACGCAGAAGCTTGAAGAGAACCTGTTCATCGGCCACATGCGCGAGGTCATCCAGGAGATTTCGGTCGCGCGGCGGGACGTGATCGCGCTGCGGCGCATCGTCAGGCCGCAGGTGGACATTATCGCCAACCTGGGGACGGTGGACCGCCCGTTCATCCACGAGGATTTGGAGGTCTTCTTCAGCGACACGCTCGACCACATCAAGAAGGCGCGCGACTTCCTGGACGAGGAGACCGAGGTGATCGAGGGCCTGGCGCGCACCAGCGACACGCTCGCCACGTACCGCATCAACGAGGTGATGCGCATCCTCACCGTGATCTCGGTCATCATCCTGCCGCTGACGCTGCTGGCCGGCTGCTACGGCATGAACGTCAGGCTGCCGGGGGAGGAACACCCGCTGGTGTTCTGGGTCATCAGCGGCGCGATGTTCCTCCTGGCCGTCGGGATGCTCGTTTACTTCCGACATCGGGACTGGCTATGACACCCATCACCCTGCCCGACGCGACCTTCATCGACACCCCACAGGAGCTAGACCGGCTGATGACGCGGCTGCGCGGCGAGTTGCTCCTGGCGGTAGACACTGAGTCCAACAGCCTGTACGCCTATCACGAGCGCGTCTGCCTGATCCAGATTTCCACGCGCACCGCCGATTACCTGATCGACCCGCTGGCGCTGGACGACCTGAGCGCGCTTGGCCCGTTGATGGCCGCCCCCGACGTGGAGAAGGTGTTCCACGCCGCCGAGTACGACGTCATGTGCCTGAAGCGCGATTTCGGCTGGACGTTCGCCAACCTGTTCGACACGATGATCGCCGCGCGCATTTTGGGATGGCCGCAGGTGGGGCTGGGCAATCTCCTCAGCAAAGAGTTCGGCGTGAGCCTGGACAAGCGCCACCAGCGCGCCGACTGGGGCGAGCGCCCGCTGCCGCGCGAGCGCCAGCGCTACGCGCAGATGGACACGCACTATCTCCCCGCTCTGCGCGATCGGCAGGTCGAGGCGCTGCGCGCAGCCGGCCACTGGGAGGAAGCGCAAGAGGCGTTCGGCGAATTGCCGGCGCTGCCGGCAGCGGAGCACCGCTTCGACCCGGAGGGTTTCTGGACCGTCAGCGGGGCGCACGACGTGCCGCTCCACAAGATGGGCCTGGTGCGCGAACTCTACCTTTTCCGGGACAAGGTCGCGCAGCAGCGCGACTGCCCGCCCTTCAAGGTGTTCGGCGACGGCACCATCGTGGACCTGGCGCTGAAAGCGCCGCGCACGTTGGCGGGTTTGCGCCGGGTGCGCGGCATGAGCGCCGGCCAGGTGCAACGCTACGGCGAGGAGGTCTTGCAGGCGCTGCGGCGCGGCGAGCAGGGCGCGCCTCCGCGACCGCCGAAGCGGGACGACATCCCCGCGCCGGAGGTGCTGGCGCGCTACGACGCGCTCCACGCCTGGCGGCGCGACCGGGCCAGCGCGCGCGGGGTTGAGTCGGACGTGATTGTGTCGCGGGATGCGTTGTGGGCGCTGGCGCGCAAGGCGCCGCAGACGTGGGAGGAACTCAGCGCCATCGAGAGCCTGGGGCCGTGGAAGCGCCAGACCTACGGCGAGGAGATTTTGCAGGTGATCCGCTCGGCCCCAGACGGCCAGTTCGGAGCCTGATGAGGACAAGGTCTGGCGCGCCGCGCCCGTTTCGGGCGCGGCGCGGGCTTTGGCGACGGCAATTTTGAAGCCGAGTTAGATCGAGTTAATCTTAATATGCCACCCGACGACCTGGGCGACAGAGCTTTGCGTGGACTACTCAACGCTTGACGACGATGCGCTTATCCGGCTGATCGCGCGCGCGAACGCCGACGCGCTGGGGGCGCTCTATGACCGGTATAGCCGCCTCGTGTTCAGTATCGCGCTCAACGCGGTCGGCGACTGGGCCGCCGCCGAGGAGATTACGCTGGATGTGTTTACGCGCGTCTGGGAGAAGTCCGAGACATATCAGGCCGAGCGCGCCAGGGTGAGCACCTGGTTGACCAGCGTCGCGCGCCATCGCGCCATCGACGTGCTGCGCCGGCGGCGGGCGCGCCCGGAGCAGCACACCGTCCCCTGGCCGGAGGTGCAACCCGACGAGATGCCGCATGTCAACAGCCCGGAGGAAACGGTCGAACTCTCACTGCAACAGCGCCGCGTGCGCGCAGCCATCGCCACACTGCCACAAGACCAGAAGCGGGCGCTTGCGATGGCCTATTTCCAGGGGCTTACGCACAGCGAGATCGCCGAACGGCTCGGCGAGCCGTTGGGGACGGTCAAGACACGCATCCGCCTGGCAATGCAAAAGCTGCGCCAACTGTTACAAAGTGAACAAATGGCGCCGGGCGATACATCTAAACATAATCCGGCTGCGTATAATGAGTAGAGGTCTAGCCCAAGAGTCTGGGCAAGGGGCTTAAGCCCCTTGTCCTACGGGAGTGCAACTGGACTCCGAAGGTGCGTATGGCCGCTGAGAATCATGTCACCGAGTTGCTGCCAGCCTACGCCATAGGCTGCCTGGATCAAGACGAGGTCGCCCTGGTGGCTCAACACCTGGCGACCTGCGCCGTCTGCCGCGCCGAGTGGCGCGCGCACCAGGCTGTCGCTGCGCAACTGGCGCTGGCCGCGCCCGACGCCGCCCCGTCCCCCGACTTGAAGCGGCGTCTCATGGCGCGCGTCCAGCCGTCGCGCCCCGCTGTGCCTCCGGCGGAGGAGTCGTGGCGGCAGAGGCTCGCACAGCGCCTTCAACCGGCCTGGCCCGTCCTGGGGCTGGCCGCGCTGCTGGTCATCGCGGTACTGACGGTCAGTAACATCTTGCTGTGGCAGCAGCTTAACGCACCGCAGCCCACACCTCAGGCTTTACGGACTATCCACCTCGTCGGCACCGACGCTGCGCCGGACGCCCTCGCCACGATTGTTGTCAGCGCAGATGGACGCAACGGCGTTCTGGCTGTGGACGGCCTCCCGTCCCTGGATGCGCAGCACCAGTACCAACTCTGGTTGATCAACAGCGCCGGCCAGCGCACCAGCGGCGCGATCTTCTCGGTCGATGAAGAGGGCTACGGCACGGCGACTATCGAAGCGCCACAACCGCTCCTCACCTATCCGGCGTTCGGCGTCACGGTCGAGCCGTTCGGCGGCAGCCCTGGCCCTACGGGCGCGAAAGTCCTCGGCGGTGAGGTGTAAGCTCGCCAACTTTTCCTCATGCCGCACAAGCTGCTCAATAGGCCCGAACAAGGGACTTAAGCCCCTTGTTCAGTCGCTTTCGGCACCTCCAGCCTATTCTTACAAATACTCGGACAAATTAAATCCAATATCTCTTTGGCTGCGTATCTTTTGGTGAGTAATGCCCACCCGACGGCGTGACCCTCAAAACCCTGTTCAGTGCTGAACGTGTGTCGGGTCGCCCTCACCCATCGGCGCGCCGTTTCCTGGCGAGGCATTGGAGAAGAATAAGCCGTCTCTATCCGAAGCAGACTTACAGGAGGTCAACCTAATGAACAAAGGCTATCATCGTTTGCCCGTATTGCTCGCGGTATGTGTCGCTCTGACCCTGCTGGCGCTCCCCACTGGCGCTCAGGAGGAGATGCAGACGCCGTCCGTGGAAGTGAACGATCAGTTGTCCCTCGATGGTACTGTGACTATCGCCGAAGCGTATAGCGAAGGCCCTGGCTTCATCGTGATCCATATCGACAATGGCAGCGGCGGCCCCGGCCCGGTGATCGGCGTCGCGCCTCTGTTCGACAGCGAGAACGATGACGTGCTGGTCGAGATCGATACCCGCATGGCGACGCCCACCCTGTTTGCCATGCTCCACGCCGACACAGGCGAGGTCGGGGTATACGAGTTCGGCCTGGTGGAGGGCGCGGACAGCCCGGTCATCGTGGACGACAGGCCGGTCACGCCGCCCTTCAAAGTGCAAATCGTCCACGCGATGGACCAGCTCGTGCGGAACAACCAGGTGACGATTGACTCGATCATCACCGACGCGCCCGGCTGGATCGTGATCCACTCCGACGCTGAGGGCAGGCCCGGCCCCGTTTTGGGCCAAACTCTGGTTGAAGCCGGCGCGTCCACCGACGTGGTTGTTGACCTGACCGGCCCCGCGACTAACGTGCTCTGGCCGATGCTACACGTGGACACCGGCCAGTCTGGTGTGTACGAGTTCGGCGCGGTTGAGGGTGCGGACAGCCCGGTGATGGTTGGCGATCAGGTCGCGGTCCTGCCCATCTGGACCGTGCCGCACATCCGCGTCTCCAACCAGATCGTGACCGGCGCGTTGGCCGTCGATTCCGCCCTTTCCGACGGCCCCGGTTTTGTCGTCGTCCACCAGGACGCGGGCGGCAGCCCTGGCCCGGTGATCGGCGTCGGCGTGCTCTCGGACGGCCTCAACACCGATGTGGCGGTGGAAGTCAACCCGGACGGCGTCACCCCCGTGCTGTGGCCGATGATCCACGTCAACAACGGCGACGTGAACGCCTACGAGTTCGGCACGGTGCCAGGCGTGGACGGTCCGGTGACGGTCAACGACCAGGTGGTCATGACCTCGATCATCGCGGCTCCGGCGCTGGTCATGGAAGATCAGGCCCTTCATGAGGAAGGCGAAGCGTACTACCTCGTCGTCAAGGAAGCCCTCATCGACGCCCCCGGCTGGCTCGTGATCCACAGCAGCGCCGACGGCAAGCCTGGCCCGGTCATCGCCTACGCGCCGCTGCGCGCGGGCGTCAACCGGAACGTCTTTGTCGCCGTGGACGAGGAGGCCGCCGGCGCGCAGGTCTTCCCCATGCTCCACTATGACACAGGCGAGGCCGGCGTGTACGAGTTCGGCACCGTTGAAGGCGCGGATGCGCCTGTCGCCGTGAACGGTCAGGTCGTGGTCGGCCCGTTGAACATCACCTCCTCTGAAATGGAAGGTGCGATGGAAGGTGCGCTGGACGGGGAAGCGTTGGTGATGGAGCGCTGCACCGTGTGCCACTCGGCGGAGCGGATCGACGCTGCCACGAAAGACGAGGCCGGTTGGACCGAGACCGTAGACCGCATGATCGGCTATGGTGCGCAACTCAGCGCTGAAGAGCGCGAGGCGGTGATTGCATATCTCGCCAGCCGAGGCGGTGAGGCGCACAGCATGGAAGGGATGCTCGATGGTGAGGCGCTCGTGATGGAACGCTGCACCGTGTGCCACTCGGCGGAGCGCATCAACAACGCCAGCAAAGACGTCGCCGGTTGGACCGCGACAGTGGACCGTATGATCGGCCACGGCGCGCAACTCAACGAAGAAGAGCGCGAAGCGGTGATTCAATACCTTTCCAGCCGGTAGCGCCGGGCGTGTAAACAGCTTATCCGCGCCAGGAGTGGGGCTACGTCCCCACCCCTACTTTGTCAGAGCCAGCTCCCCGGAAGCTCCAGGCTTCCGGGGAGCTTTTGCCTGCTTGCTGAAAACCTCATCCCCTGTTAATCTTACCTCAAGCAAATGCCAACACGCGCCCTCCGTGATGACCTGTTCTTCCCCTTCTGCAAAGTAGAGAGCGCAAAAGGCGTAATATGAACCCGACGACAACCCAAGACGCGCCGCTGCCTGCAACCATCGCTCAGGACGACGATGACTCGGTGACGATCCTCCGCCCGTCGCGCGGGTGGGTCTCGCTTAACCTGCGGGAATTGTGGCAATACCGCGAGTTGCTCTACTTCCTGGCCTGGCGCGACATCAAAGTCCGCTACAAGCAAACGGTGATCGGCGCGTCGTGGGCGATCATCCAGCCCTTCTTTACGATGGTGGTTTTCAGCCTGTTCTTCGGGCGGCTGGCGCGCATCCCCTCCGACGATGTGCCGTATCCCATCTTCGCTTACGCCGCGCTGGTGCCCTGGACCTTTTTCGCCAACGGCCTGAGCCAGTCTTCCGACAGCCTGGTGGGCAGCGCCAACCTGCTCCGCAAGGTGTACTTTCCGCGCCTGGTGATCCCCATCTCGGCGGTGCTCTCCGGGGTGATCGACTTCGTCCTGGCCTTTATCGTGCTGCTGGGGATGATGCTGGCCTACGGCATCGCGCCCACTGTCAACGTACTGTGGCTGCCGCTGTTCCTGCTGCTGGCGATGGTGACCGCGCTGGGCGCGGGTCTGTGGCTCTCGGCCATGAACGTGCAGTTCCGCGACGTGCGCTACGCGGTGCCCTTCCTCATCCAGTTGTGGCTGTTCGCCACGCCGATTGCCTATCCGAGCAGCCTGCTCGGCGAACCCTGGCGCACGCTCTACGGGCTGAACCCGATGGCCGGCGTCGTGGAAGGGTTCCGCTGGGCGCTGCTGGGCGTGAACACGGCACCGGGGCCAATCATCCTGGTCTCCGCGCTGGCGGCGCTGGCGCAGTTGGCGGTCGGGGCTTACTATTTCCGCCGGGTAGAAAAGACGTTTGCGGACGTGGTGTGATGGGCGATCTTGCCATCCGTGCGGCAGGTCTTTCCAAGCGCTACCGCATCGGCGCGGCGCAGGGGCGGTTTCAGTACAAGACGCTGCGCGACACGCTGGTCGAGTCGTTCGCCGCGCCGTTCCGCCGGGCGGGCCGGTTGCTGACCGGGCGCGCGAGCAGCGCGGCGGACCTGCACGAGACGATCTGGGCGCTCAAAGACGTTTCGCTTGAAATCAAGAAGGGCGAATCGGTGGGCATCATCGGACGCAACGGGGCCGGCAAATCAACCCTGCTTAAGGTGCTCTCGCGCATCACCGAGCCGACCGAGGGCGTCGTCGAGATTCACGGGCGGATGGGATCGCTGCTGGAAGTCGGCACCGGCTTCCACCCGGAGTTGACCGGGCGCGAGAACATCTCCCTCAACGGCGCGATCCTGGGCATGAAGCGCGCGGAGATCGCGCGCAAGTTCGACGCGATTGTGGACTTTGCCGAGATCGAGAAGTTCATCGACACGCCGGTGAAGTATTACTCCAGCGGCATGTACGTGCGCCTGGCGTTCGCGGTCGCCGCGCACCTGGAGCCGAAAATCTTGCTGGTGGACGAAGTGCTTGCGGTGGGCGACGCGGCGTTTCAGAAGAAATGCCTGGGGAAGATGGGGGACGTGGCGGGAGAAGGGCGAACGGTGTTGTTCGTCAGCCACAACATGGCGGCGATCCAGGCTCTATGCCAACGCGCGCTCCTGCTTGAAAGGGGTCGCCTCGTCAAAGACAGCGGGACTGATGAGGTGATCGCAACCTATTTGCAGGGTGTGCGACAGCGCGCAGAGCAGTCAGTCGCCGAGCGGCGCGATCGGCGCGGTAGCGGCCCGATCCGCTACACAGGCGTCACTTTGAAAACCGATCAAAGAGAACCAATGGACTCATGGCCCTGTGGGATGCCGGGCTACGTGATCTTGCATTACGAATCGGGACAGGATACGGGCGTGCTGAGAAACGCGCAGCTGGGGTTTTCCGTCAACGGCCCTCAGGGCGAACCGTTGTTCCAGTGCTGGACGGGGCTTGTCCCTGACTGGCCCGCCACCGTCCCCGCAAAGGGGGCGGTGCAGTGCTTTTTGCCGAGCCTGGACATCAAACCGGGCCTGTACACGTTGAATCTCTATGCTGAGGTGGGCGGCAACACAAGCGATTGGGTCACAGATGCAGTTCAACTGGTCGTCGTTGAAAGCGATTTCTTCGGGTCGGGGAAACTGCCCCAGCACGGAAGCTACTTCTTAGTTCCTCAAGTGTGGACCGTGAACGGCGATGAACGAGCGGCTGAAGCGGCTCCTGTCTCGCGTTAACCGAAAGTTGGCAGCGATTACTGGCCTTGAGGTGAGACGCTGGTCTCCGCCACGCCCGATTACCTCTCGCTTTGAGTATCAGCGCCACTTCATAGATTTTGAGCTTTCACCGGGCGCGCATGTGTTAGACATCGGCAGCGGCGGCGACCCTTTTCCCTACGCTACTGTGCTCGCAGACCGGTACCTGGAGCCAAGCCAGCACCGCACAGCGGAATTTGTGACCATCGGCAAGCCGGTCGTCATCTGCGACGTTCATCACTTGCCGTTTCCCGCTAAGAGTTTCGATTTTGTCTATTGTTCTCATGTACTGGAACATGTGGACAATCCTATTCAGGCGGCGCGCGAGATCATGCGCGTGGGGAAAAGAGGTTACATCGAGACCCCACACCTTTTGTCCGACGCGCTCTTTGGCTGGGCGAAGGGGATGCACAAGTGGTTTGTCCAATCCATCCACAACCGACTGGTCTTTTTCGAATACGACGAGCGACGCGCTAAGGGCATTCACAGCGGCGCATGGCGTGACATGATCTTTGGACCGAGATACCACCCCCTGCAAGATGCGTTTCACGAAAACAGAGACCTCTTTGACGTGATGTTTGCCTGGGAGGGGGATTTTGTCGTCGATGTGTACTACTGCGATGGGACGGTCCGCCACAGCGAGGACGGGGCATGAACAGCTTTCCCCGCGTCACCTTCGGCATGATCGTCCTCAACGGCGAGCCGTTCACGCGCTACAACCTGCGCGCGCTCTATCCTTTCGCGCACGAGATTATCGTCGTCGAGGGCGCCGCCCCCGGCGCTGCCGCAATCGCCACATCCGGTGGGCACTCCACCGACGGCACGCTGGAAGTGCTACATCGTTTCAAGGCCGAGGAAGACCCGGAAGGCAAGTTGCAGATCGTCACGCGCGACGGCTTTTGGGCCGAGAAGGATGAGATGTCGCAGGCCTACGCCGGGCGCGCCACCGGCGACTATCTCTGGCAGGTCGATGTCGATGAGTTCTATCTGCCCGAAGCGATGCAGGCCACGCTCAATATGCTGCGCGACGACCCGGAAATCACCGCCGTGTCGTTCCCAACGCTGACGTTCTGGGGCGGGCTGGACTACATCACCGACGGCTGGTATTTGCGGCGCGGCGACGGCGTTTATCATCGACTGTTCATGTGGGGAGCGGGTTACTGCTATATGACTCACCGCCCGCCGACCGTGGTTACGCCGGATGGACGGGACACGCGCCAGATCAAGTGGGTGCATGGGGCCGACATGGCCCGGCGCGGCGTGGTGATGTATCACTATTCGTTGCTCTTCCCGCACCAGGTGATGGAAAAGTGCCAGTATTATGAGCAGGCGGCGTGGGCGCAACGCGCCGGCGCACAAAACTGGGCTGAAGAGAGCTTTATGCGCCTGCGCCGGCCTTTCCGGGTGCACAACGTCTTTGCGTATCCCAGTTGGCTCGAACGCTTCGCGGGCGACCACCCGCCGCAGGTCAAAGCGATGTGGGAGGACATCGCCAACGGAAAAGTTGCCGTCGCGCGGCGACAGACGGACGACATCGAGCGCCTGCTCGCTTCGCCTGGATACGGGTTCCAACGCGCCGCGCTCAAGCGCCTCGATTACGCCGACCGCATGGCGAAACTGGCGCGCCGTGCGATCCGCAAGGGCAGGCGTCTGGCGCGCAGCGCCGCTGCGAAGCTGCGGCGATGAAGGTCTTACACCTCAGCGTCAACGATATCCGGGGCGGCGCGGCGCGCGCCGCCTACCACCTGCACGAAGGGCTGAGGGCGGGCGGCGTCGATTCCAGGATGCTGGTGCAGCACAAATTCAGCGACGACGCCTCCGTGTCTCACGTGATGCGCTTGCTGAGCCGGATCGGCAAAGAGAAGGCAAAAGCATCGCTGCGGATCGACGCTTTGCCGTTAAGGTTCTACCCTGACCGACCAGACAGCGCGTGGTCGGTGGGCTGGTTTTCGGCCAGCCTCACCGCGCCCGTCGCCCGCCTCGAACCTGATCTCGTGCAGGCGCATTGGATCTGCGACGGGTTCGCGTCGATCAAAGCCCTGGCGCAACTGAGGCAACCGCTGGTCTGGACGCTGCACGATGCGTGGGCATTCACCGGGGGGTGCCACTATCCTTACGACTGTGAGCGCTACCGCCAGCGCTGCGGCGCGTGCCCGCAACTGGCCTCAAAGCGCAATTTCGACCTGAGCCGGTGGGGCTGGAACCAGAAGAAAAGGCAGTGGCGCGACGTGAACTTCACCGTCGTGACACCGAGCCGATGGCTGGCGGAATGTGCGAAAGCCAGCGCCTTGTTCCACGACAGGCGCGTCGAGGTTATCCCCAACGGTCTGAATCTCACACGCTATCGCCCCCTGGATCAAGACCACGCCCGCGCGTGGCTGGGGCTGCCAGCGGATAAGAAACTCATCCTGTTCGGCGCGATGAACAGCGCCAGCGACCGCCGTAAAGGTTTCCAATACCTTCAGACGAGTCTGCGACGGTTGGCGACGCAGGGTTGGGCGCAAAAAGCCGAACTGGTCATTTTCGGCGCCTCTCGACCTGCTCACCCGCCCGACCTGGGAATGCAGGCACACTACCTGGGATACCTGTACGACGACGCGAGCCTGGCGCTTTTGTACGCCGCCGCCGACACCTTTGTGCTTCCGTCAGTGCAGGACAACCTGCCCAACACCGTCATGGAGGCGCTGGCCTGCGGCGTGCCGTGCGTCGCGTTTGCGGTGGGGGGGACGCCGGACATGGTTGAGCACGAACGCACCGGTTACCTGGCCCAGCCCTATGAAGTGGACGACCTGGCGAAAGGCATCGCCTGGGTGTTGGAGGATGAAGCGCGTCGGCGGGCTTTGTCGCGCCAGGCCCGGCAAAAGGCCGAAAACGAGTTCGGCGTGGAACTTCAGGCGCAGCGCTACATCGACCTGTACCGTGAAATCCTGAGCAGCCGAATGGTCGCAGACTGATGCGCGCTCTCACCCTGGCTGACCTCCCCCCTCCTCCGTCGGGGCGCGCCGGCTGGCCCTGGGCCGAGGCCGGCTCTCTCCTCCCGGATACACTTCCCAACGGCTCGCCCTGGCCGCGCGTGAGCGTGGTCACGCCCTCCTACAATCAGGCGCAGTTCATTGAAGAGACGATCCGGTCGGCGCTGTTACAGGGCTACCCGAACCTGGAATACATCATCGTGGACGGCGGCAGCACGGACGGCTCGGTCGAGATCATCCGCCGCTACGCCGATCACCTGGCGTGGTGGGTCAGCGAGCCGGACAGCGGCCAGAGCGAGGCGATCAACAAAGGCTTTGCGCGCGCCACCGGCGACATCTTGGCGTGGCTCAACAGCGACGACGTGTACCTCCCCGGCGCGATGGCCGCGTCGGTCGCGCACCTGACCGCGCACCCCGAAGTCAACCTGGTCTACGGCGACGCCCAGATCATCGACGAAACGGGGAACCGGGTCGGCGGCATCGCCGGCGCGCGGTTCGACCTCAAGCGGCTGGTGACCGACATTCACCCGATCCCCCAGCCGACCGCCTTCTGGCGGCGCGAGACGACGACCCGCCTCGGCCCTTTGCGGACCGATCTGCATTACGTGATGGACTGGGAGTGGTGGCTGCGGGTCGCGCGAAGCGGCGGCGGCCTGACTCACCTGCCGGGCGAGCGCGCCCAATTCCGCGTCCACGCTGCATCGAAGACCGGCAGCCAATGGCTGCGTTTCTTCGGCGAGCGCCGGCAAGTGCTGGAGGCTTTCTTCGCACAGCCTGACCTTCCCGTTGAATACTGCGCCTGGGCGCGAACAGCCTACAGCAACGAAGCGATCTACACCGCGCGAAGCCTGCTCGACGCCGGCGAACGCAAGGCGGCGCTGCCCAAGCTGTGGGAGGGCTTGCGCCTGGCGCCCTGGCGGCCCCGGAGCGGCCTCGTCCTGCTGATGATGCTCGACGCCGCCACCGGCCTGGACACCTGGGGTTGGGTCACGTCGCTCAAACGCCGTCTGAAGGGGAAGAGAGGTTAACGATGGGGGCAACGGTCGCCGTCATTATCCCCACCTACAACCGCGCGCACCTGGTCACCGAGGCGATAGAAAGCGCCCTCAATCAAACGCGCGCGCCGGACGAGATCATCGTGGTGGATGACGGCTCAACCGACGACACATGGGAGAGACTGCAAACCTGCCCGCCGCCGGTGCGCTCCATCCGCCAGGCGAATCAAGGCCGCTCGGCTGCCCGGAACGCCGGGATTGCGCAGTGCACCGCCGACCTCATCTGTTTTCTGGATTCGGACGACCGACTGACGCCGTCCAGCATCGAGGCGCGCGCCGGCTGGTTGGAAAGCCACCCTGAAGACGATGTGGCCTATGGCTACGTCGCGCGCGTGGACTTCGACGGCAACCGGGTCGCCGTTGGCGGCGTGCCGCCGCCCTGGCCTTCGGGCAACCTGTTCGCGTACCTGGCGCGTTACAACGTTATCTCGGTCACATCTTTCCTGATCCGCCGCGCGCGCCTTCCGCCCCCGCCGTATTTCGACGAGACCCTGGAGGTCGGCGAGGACTGGGATTTCTTGCTGCGCGTCGCGGCGCGCGCCCGGTTTCGCTATCTTGACGAGACGGTGGCGCTCTACCGCCACCATACCGACATGACCATGCTCCCGACTCACAGCGCGGACGCAGCGCGCAAAGCGCGCCTGTGCCGCGACCTCGCCAACGTGCAGGCGCGCATCTACCCGATGCCGGCCTTTCGCGCGCTTCCCGCCGTGCAGCGGGCGCACATCTACAGTGTGCACGCGATGTTTCATCTGCGGTGCGGCCAGCCGGCCCCGGCGCGCGCCTGTCTGCGGAGCGGCATCACGGCAGCGCCCTGGTACGCGCCGGCGTACCTGCTCTGGGCGATAAGCTGGCTGAGCCGGGACGCCCGCGCCGTCGATGCATTGCTGCGCGGCATGGTGCAGGCGCGCAAAAAGCTGCGCTCACTGTTGGGACAGTGAGCGCAGCGCTTGAGGGCTTGTCAGCCAGACAAGGGGCTTAAGCCCCTCGTCCGAAGTTGGGGTTCTTAACTCTTCCCGGCGGACTTCGCCTGCCCGGTCCCGCGCAGGCGGGGGAGTTCAATCCGCTTCAGCGCGGCCAGCCGCACCCTCAGGCCCGACAGCCCGCGCCGGGTGACAGCCCACAGGTTGAGCCTCTGCGTCAGCATCCGGGCATTCATGGCGGCGCGCCGCTCGATCTCCCGGTTTTCGTTCTGAATGCGCGTTCGCTCGGTCATCGGAGTCATCGGAGGAAACATCACGTCGCTCTCCTTCCTGCGCTCGTCCACTTTCTGCGGCTATTGTACGCGCCAACCCGGAGGGAGTCACCTGACGAAGGATAGGTTTAGGGGGTTGGAAATCAAACCCAACCCGGTCAGGAGAGAAGGTTTAGCTCCCGCGCGCGTGCGACCGCCTGAGTGCGGCTGGCGACCTGGAGCTTTCCGTAGATTTGGTTGACGTACCACTTCACCGTGCCGAGCGCCAAGTAAAGCGCGGCGGCGATTTCGCGGTTCGATCTGCCGGCGGCGATGAGGCGCAGGATTTCCAGTTCGCGCTCGGTGAGAGGACCGGTCAGACCCTCGATTGCCGCCGAAGCCGGGCGCGGCGCAGCTCCCGCTACGGGCGCTTCGAGATCGGCCAGCAGCGCCTTGAGCGCGTGATCGACCTCAATTGACTGGCTTCTTTCGAGCGCTGCTGCAAAGTCATCCGGGGGGGTGTCGGACTTGACATGGTCAAGATAGCTCTCTGCCTCCGACCCGGCGATGTACGCGATGGCGAGCGCCAACGCCTCGATAGCGCGGTCGCGCTCGCCCGTGCCGGCCAGCGCGCGGTAAAGGTCCAACATATCCATCACCACGTAGCGAAGCAGGTTGGTTTCCAGCGCGATTCGGATCGATTGCACCAGATACGGCTTCGCTTCCTCGTAAGCGCCCGCCCCCAGGTTTAACTGGCCGAGTTGCGCCAGCATGTACGCCTCAGTCCACCGGATGCCGATCTCCCGGCTCAGGCTCAGCGCCTCCTGGGTAAGCTGCAACGCATCGTCGCGGTCTCCCATTGACCACAGCGCCCAGCTCAGCGCGAGGCGGCTGATTGCCGTCCCCCAGCAGTTGCCCAACGCTTTGTAGATGTCAAGCGCCTGCTGCGCCAATTCCTTCGCGGTCGCGTACTGTTCTCGCACCAATTCGACGATGGCTAGCCAGTGGAGTGCATAGGCCGCTCCCCACTGGTCGCCGGCTTCTCGCGCCGCGCGGAGGCTTTCCTCAAACAGCGGTGCAGCCTCCAGCGTTTGCCCCACAAACGAACTGACCTCACCCAGCCGGAGCAGGCAGAAAGCGATCTCGCCGGGCGCGTTGTACCGGCGCGCAAGGGTAAGCCCCTCTTCGAGCAACTCCCTGGCTTCGTGAAACTGGCTCAAGCTGTTGCGGAGGACGCCCTCCCGCGCGACCACTTTGCCGAGCGTCAGGCTCTTTTCCGAATCGGGCACCCCTGCGGCCAGAACCGCCGACGCGCCCGCGAACAGCCACGCGCCCTCCCAGTACCAGCCGCGCGTATCGTAGAAGAACCACAGGCTGTCAACAGCGTGCTCAATCTGGTCTTCCATTTCATGCTCAAAAGCCCAACGCCAGGCGGAGCGCACATTGTCGATCTCGTCCTCGATGGCTTGCAGCGCTTCTTTCACGCGGCTGCCTTGCAGGTGATTCCACTGTTCGCGCAAAAATGAGGCGTAGTATCGGCAGTGCCGGTCGTGCGCCTGGCGGCTTTCCGCTTCCGAGGCGCCCAGTTGCTCCTCAGCATAATGACGCACCAGTTCGTGCAGGTCGTAGCGCCCTGACGCATCCGTTCTGAGCAGCGATTTATCCACCAGCGCCGAGAGCGTCTGCAACGACGCCCCGGCGACGGCCCGCGCCGCCTCGCGCGTAAACTTGCCGCGAAACACCGACAGCCGCTTGAGCACCTCTTGCTCATCTCCCTCCAGCCGCTGCCACGACTGACCTAACACAGCGCGCATACTCCGATGGCGCGGCGGTAGGTTGCGCATCCGCGTTTCCAGAAAGTCGAGGCTGCGGGCAATCTCACGGGCAATGTCGGTCGTGGGCAGCAGCCGCACCCACACCGCCGCAAGCTCGATGCCGAGCGGCATCCCGTCTACGAGCGCGACGGCGCGGATGACGCCCTCCCGCTCCTCGTCGAGCGAGAAGTCGGCGCGCACCCGGCGCGCGTGCTGGACAAAAAGCTGCACGGCGCTGTACTCTTCGAGGCGCAGGGAGTCGTCGGCAAGCGCCTGACGGGGTTCAGGATAGCGCATCCCTTCGACGCGCCATAACCACTCCTCCTGGAGATTCAGCGCCTCCCGCGACGTGGCGAGGACTTTCACCTCCGGCGCGGCGGTCAGGATAGCGCTGACGAGATCCGCGCCGTCAAGCAGATGCTCGAAGTTGTCCGTCACGAGCAAGAGGTTCTTGTCAGACAGGCATTTAAGCAGTTGTCGCCTCGGATCGTCGCTCTGGCCGAGCTGACAATCGATCGCCTCGGCAATGGCCGCGGCGATGAAATCGGGCGACTCCAGCGGCTGAAGCGCGACGAAAAACACCCCATCGGCAAAAGCGTCAAGCTGCGCCGCGGCGGCCTCCAGCGCCAGCCGTGTCTTGCCGATGCCGCCCGGCCCGACCAGGGTCAACAGGCGGCAGGCCGGGTCGGCCAGCAGGCGCGCGATCTCGGTCAGCTCTTGTTGCCTGCCGACGAAAGGTGTGGGCTGGGACGGCAGGTTATGGACAGTCACCGTCTGAACGATCATGCCGCACGCTACTCTCCACCCTCAGAGTGAAATATAGAAGTGATTCAAGCTTTTGAGCCAACGACCGCGGTGCGTGTGGCGCTTGTCGTGTTGGCGGGCACCTCACCCCCCGTCCCCCTCTCCCGGCTACGCCGGACTATAGCCGCAAGCGGAGAGGGGGTGTCGAGCC
>DAOTXU010000012.1:0-2268 GCA_034435135.1 Anaerolineae bacterium
CGCCGGTCTGGAGCGAGCCGTGCACCGCGCCCGCCGCGCCGCCTTCAGACTGCATCTCAATCACCAGCGGGACCGTGCCCCAGATGTTGGTGCGCCCCTTCGCGCTCCACTCATCGGCGTACTCCCCCATTGGCGACGAGGGCGTGATGGGGTAAATGGCGATGACTTCATTCGTCTTATGGGCAATGTGGGACGCAGCCTCATTGCCATCAATCGTCACCTGAACCCGTGTCAAGGCTTAACCCTCCTTAAGTTGATAAACAACGAAAATGGCGAACGGGAAACCGTTGATTTCTGCGTCAGGGAAGCCGTCACCCTCGGCATCGGTTGATGCAACGCAAACACCGCAAAGCCCCCTGACCGCCTTGTATGATGAGTAGGGGAGTTGAATGACAGCAGGGTCGGCACCGGCTACACTCCCTCGCAGAAGCCGAGGGCCAGCGTTGACCGCCTTGGAGGTGAGGCTCCGTGTGACAGACTGCTGCCTCGGCGCTGCGCGTGGCTCCGGATAAGCAGGTTGTGGTACGGCCACGAATAACGCACAAGGCTGGAGGTCGTGCAGCGGTCCGAGGGGACGCCCGGCTTCGGACCAGCGGGGAGGAGGAAACCGATGACACTCTACATGGGCATCGATGTGGGCAAGCGCAAACACACGGCGTTGGTGATCAATGAGCACGGGCAGCGGGTGGTGAAAGCGTTCACGTTCGCCAACGACCGGAGGGGCATCGAGCAGGTGCTGGCACCGTTGCGCACGTTGACGGAGCCGGTGGAGGTGGCGCTGGAGGCCACCGGGCACTACTGGCTGGCGCTGTTCGCGCAATTGACGCAAGCGGGGTATCACGTCCACGTGTTCAATCCGTTGCAGGTGCACGCTTACCAGCGCAGCGGGATCCGCCAGCGCAAGCAGGACCGCATCGATGCGTTCTGGATCGCCGACTACCTGCGCATCGGCGGGGTGGGCAGCAACACCGATCAGCTCGAAACGCATCTGCAACTGCGCCAGTTGGCGCGGTTCCGCGCCAGCCTGTCGGACCAGATCGGCGATGCCAAGCGGCGCATCCTGGCGGTGCTGGACCAGGTCTTCCCAGAATACGCGACGCTGTTCTCGGACGTGTTCGTCGCCACGTCGCGCCAGTTGTTGGCGGAAGCGGTTCTGCCGCAGGAGTTCGCCAGCTTTGACCTGGAAGAGCTGCGCCAACGGCTGCACGCGGCCAGTCGCGGGCGGTTCGGCGCCGACAAGGCGGCGACCCTCCAGGCGACGGCGCGCGCCTCGATTGGCGTGGCGTTCCTGGCGGATGCCGCGCGGGTGCAGGTGAGCTGCTTGCTGGAGCAAATCGCCCTCCTGGAGCGTCAACTCGCCGACCTCGACGCGCAGATCGCGCGCCTGGTGGCGACGCTGCCCGACCAATACCTGACGACCATTCCCGGCGTCAGTGTGGTGACTGCCGCGACGCTCCTGGGGGAGATCGGCAGCGTGGACCGTTTCGACACGCTGGAGCAGTTGGTTGCCTATGCGGGCATTGACCCCAGCGTGTACCAAAGTGGCGCGTTCGAAGCAGAGGCAGCGCACATGTCCAAGCGTGGCTCGCCGTACCTGCGCCGTGCCCTGTGGGTGGCGGCAACCGCCGCACGGGTCCACGACCCGGAACTGCGCGCCTACTATGCCAAACGCCGCGCCGAGGGCAAGGCTCACGGCACGGTCATGGGGGCCATTTGCCGCAAATTGCTGGCGCGTATCTACGCCGTGCTGCGTGATGGTCGCCCTTATATCATCCGTGTGGCCCAGCATTCCCATCCTGAACCCCTTGACTTTTCATAGCAGGTCTGTCACATTTGATAAAATAGACTTGCCTGTTGTTTGCCTTACTGTTAGGGAGCCAACGATGGCCTTGAAAATCTACAACATGCTGACCCGCCAGGAAGAAACGTTTGAACCCCTACATGAAGGTCGCGTCAACCTGTACGTCTGCGGACCGACGGTGCAGGATTACGCGCATGTCGGCCACGCCAAGACGTATGTGACTTTCGACGTGGTGGTGCGTTACCTGCGCTACCTCGGCTACACGGTGCTGTATGTGCAGAACATCACCGATGTGGGGCATTTGCTGGATACGGGCGAGGACCGCATCCTCAAGAAGGCGCGGCAGTTGCAGGCCAAGCCGATGCAGATCGCCGAGTATTATACGCGCAGCTACTACGACGACATGGACGCGCTGGGCGTGGTGCGCCCGGACATCGCGCCGCGCGCCAGCGGCCATGTGCCCGAAC
>DAOTXU010000013.1:0-14373 GCA_034435135.1 Anaerolineae bacterium
GTGGTACCTGGGGCGGGTCGAGGGCCAACGCCCCGACGTGGACGCGGTTTATGTCTACCCTGAAGGGGCCGAACCCCTGGCCGACACCTGGGTGCGGCGGATCGGCGAATATCTGGAGGAAGGCCGCCCGGTCGTGGTCCAGAGCTACGATCCCGACGCCTACGCCGCGAGCGGCTACCGCTTCGAGCCGCAGATCACGGGGCCGGGGTGGAACGTGCGCACGGAGCCGCGCCGGTCGCTGCCCGAGGGCCTGACCCCGCTGGAAACGCCGGTTCGCTTCGAAGCCGGAGCGGCGCTCCTCAGCGCGCCGGCGATCCGCGCGCCCGGCGGCTACGCGCCGGCGACGGTCGTACTGGCGTGGCGGAAGGACCTGCCGGCCCTTGAGGCGGTCAGCTTCCTGCACGCGACGGACGGCGCAGGCCACACCCTCCGGCAGGACGACCGCCCGCTTCCCACCGCCAACGTTGAACCCGCCGAGGTCATCCTGGCGCGCTACACGCTTGACCGCCCGCCTGCTGAGCTGAGCCTGCTCGTCGGGCTGTATATCCATTCGCCCGGCGGGATCGAACCGCTGCGGACGCGCGACGGGCGCGCGCGCGTGGAGGTGGGCCGCCTGGAAGCCGCCGGGCCGCTCCCGCTGCCGCCGCCGACCGAACACCCGCGCTATGACGTGTTCTCCGACGGCCTGATCCTCACCGGCTACGATTACGACCTGTCGCTGCCCGGACGGACGCGGCTCTACCTGCACTGGACGTATCGTGGCGAAGCGTGGGCGGACTTCGATCTCGCGCTCAGCCAGGGCGACGCCATCCTTGCAACAGGGCGGTTTCGCGCCGTCGCGGGCGGCCATTTCAGCACCGCGCACGACCTCGCACCCGGCGCGCCCGGCATGAGCGGCGCGCGGTTAGCCATAGAGGAAGCGGGGTGCGGCTGCCTCTCGCGGACGCTGGGGCCGTTCGGCCTGGCGACCGGCTACGGCGTGGACCTGCCCGGCCCCGAACCCGGTGCGCGCTACGTCCCGCTGGGGAGCGGGGTTGTGCTCATCGGCGCGCAGGTGGACGCGCCCAGCCCGCTCGCGCCGGGAGACCGCCTGGACGTGACGCTGCGCTTCCGCGCGGCGTATCCCTTGCCGGAGGACGCTGTCGTGAAGGTGGACTTGATCGGCCCCGGCTGGGCCTGGCGCATGGGGAGCGACCACATCCCGGCGGCGGGCGCCATTCCGACGCTCAAGTGGGCGTGGAACAGCGTCGTGACCGACCGGCACACGTTGACTGTCCCCGATGGCGTGGAGGCGGCGGGCGCGCGGCTGGAGTTGCTGCTCTACGATCATTTCACGGGGCGACCCCTCCCCATCCTTGACCCGGCGCTGGCGGCGCGCGGGCAAACGCTCACCATTTGGGCGAACGTGTTACAATAACAGAAACAGAAGACGTAGAGAGTAGGTGGTCTCCCTTTTAAAGTGTTGATGGTTTTTCAGAACGCTTGACCTCACCCCCTGCCGCGCGAAGCGCGGCTTCCCCCTCTCTATTAATGGAGAGGGGGGTCAGGGGGGTGAGGTAAGACAAGCGCAAACATTTTCAGGCCTCGCAAAGCCTGACTGGATCCGTATCAACACCCAAACGGGAGGCCACCGGAGAGTAAAACCACGAATACCACTCATCCCTAATGCGCGTTATTCATGGTTCAATCTTTTCTGGGGACCCTACCTTGAGGCTCATCCTGACGCACGAAAACACCGATTTTGACGCGCTGGCGTCGTTGCTGGCGGCGCACAAGCTCGACCCCGCCGCCACGCCCGTGCTCCCACGCCGGCTGAACCGGAACGTGCGCCAGTTCGCCACCCTGTACAGCGACGTGTTGCCCTTCGTGCAGATGGCCGATCTCCGGCGGCACCGTCTTGAGTCGGTGACGGTGGTCGATACACAGAGCATCATCTCGGTGAAGGGATTGAAGCCCGACACGCCGGTGCACTTCATCGACCACCACCCGCTGAACCGCGAGCTTCAGCCGCACTGGACCTTCAGCGGCGAGCCGACCGGCGCGAACACCACACTGCTCTGCGAGCAGCTGCAGGAGCGCGGCGCGGCGCTCACGCCGATTGAGGCGACGCTGATGCTGCTCGGCGTCTACGAGGACACCGGCTGCCTGATCTACGGCACCACTACGCTGCGGGACGTGCGTTGCGCCGCGTGGCTGATGGAGCAGGGCGCAGACGTGGATGTGGTGCGCCACTACATGAACCTGCCCCTCAGCGACGACCAGCGCGATCTGTACGAACGCCTGCTCGAAAACGCCCGGACGCTGGACATTCAGGGGCGTCCGGTGGTGGTGACCAGCGCGCGCGCGCCGGAACTGACCGAGGAAGTTTCGAGCATCGCGCACAAGCTGCGCGATTTGCTTGAGCCGTCCGCGTTGTTCATGCTGGTGGAGTTGCCGACGCACGTGCAACTCGTGGCGCGCAGCACCGGCGAGGAGGTGGACGTGTCGCAGGTGGCGGCGCATTTCGGCGGGGGCGGCCACAACCGCGCGGCGGCGGCGCTGATCCGCGACCGCGCGCTGGAAGATGTGGAAGCCGAGTTAATCGAGATGCTGCCGGGGGTGGTCCAGCCGCGCGCCACCGTCGCCGACCTGATGTCGCATGGCGTGCAGACCGTGCAGGCCACCGACTCCGCGCACCGTGTGGAGCGGCGAATGCGGCGCACCGGCCACGAGGGCTACCCCGTGCTCGACGGCGGCCGGCTGGTGGGCTTGCTCACGCGCCGCGCGGTGGACCGGGCGCTTGATCACGGGCGGGGCGACACGCCGGTCAGCGAGCTGATGGACGCGGGGACGTTCACCGTGCAGCCGACCGACTCGTTAGAGCAGTTGCAGCAGGTGATGTTGCGCTCCGGGTGGGGTCAGGTGCCGGTTGTGGATGGAAACGGAGCGCTGCTCGGCGTGGTGACGCGGACCGATCTCATCAAGCTATGGGGCCAACAGCGCGAGGACGGTGTGATCTCCCCTGCCGAGGTGGTCGGCCTGTTGGAGGAGGCCCTGCCGCCAGAGACGATGCGTCTGGTGCGCCAGATCAGCCGGACCGCGCAGGAGATGCGCTTCGGGTTGTATATCGTCGCCGGGCTGGTGCGCGATCTGCTGCTGAAAGAGCCGATGAACAAAGACATCGACTTCGTGGTAGAGGGCGACGCCATCGCGCTGGTGAAGGAACTCACACAACGCTACGGCGGCAGTTACCGCAGTCACGAGCGCTTTGGCACGGCCAAGTGGATTCTGACGAACGGCACGCGGGAAGAGCCGCGCGCGCCCGGCCTTCTCGCCGCCATCGACTTTGTGACGGCGCGCACCGAGTTCTACGCGCACCCCAGCGCGCTGCCGACCGTGCAGCACAGCTCGATCAAGCAAGACCTGCACCGGCGCGACTTCACGATCAACACGCTCGCTATCCGTCTGGTCCCGGAGCCGTTTGGGCAGTTGCTCGACTTCTGGGGCGGCGGGCGCGACCTGCGTGCGGGAGTCATTCGCGTGCTGCACAGCTTGAGCTTTGTGGAAGATCCCACCCGGATGCTGCGCGCGGTCCGTCTGGAGCAACGGCTCGGTTTTACAATCGAGCCGCGCACGCTAGAATTAATCGGCAAGGCGCTGCCCCTGCTGGACCGCGTGAGCGGCGCGCGCCTGCGCCACGAGTTTGAGGCGATATTGCACGAGGCGCGGCCCGAAGCGGCTTTGGAGCGGCTCGACCGGCTGGGCGTGCTGCGGCAGATTCACCCGGCCTTACACGTGGACGAGTGGCTGGTCGTGGCGCTGGAAGACCTGCGCGCGGCGCGGGAACGCCCGGCGTGGCCGGCGCTGGGCGCGTACCAGGTGGAGTGGTGGGAGTTGCCCGCCTTTATCCTGATGACGTTCCGCGCCACCGATGAAGAACGTCACGGCGCGTGCAAGCGCCTGCGGGTCAAGCGCAGTACGGTTGACGCGCTGGACCTGGCCCAAATCCTGCGCCGGCGCCTCCCGGACCTGGAGACGCCGCAGCGCCCCAGCGTCGTGACCAAGTGGCTGGAACCGTTCGGCGACGCGGTGCTGGCGGCGGGGTGGGCGGCGACGCCAAGCGCGACCGCGCGCGCCCAGATCGCCGAATACGCCGCGCGGCTGCGCTATGTGCAACCGTTCATCGACGGCGACGACCTCAAGGCGATGGGGCTGAAGCCCGGCCCGCTCTTCGGTCGTATTCTGAGGCGGTTGCGCGCGGCGTGGCTCGATGGCGAAGTGAAAAGTTTCGAGGAAGAACGCGCCCTGGCGGAGCGGTTGATCGCTCAAGAGGCTGGATGATGCTGTTTCAACGTCGCAACGGGAAAACACGGCCGCCAGAGGTTGAGGCGCAACCGGTCGAGTTGCGCGTCAGCGCCACGATTCGTCCCGCAACCGAGGAGGACATCCCCAGGCTGGAGTGGTTCGGGCAATTCACGCACTTCCGCCGGTTGTTTCAAGAGACTTATCAGCAGCAGTTGCAGGGCCGCCGGCTGATGCTGGTCGCCGATGTAAACGGCTTCCCGGTAGGACAGGTGTTCGTGAGCCTGGAAGCGGCCTTCCTCAACTTCAGCGGCGCGGAGCCGCAAGGCTACCTCTACGCGCTGCGGGTAATGGAGCCGTTTCAGCGTTTGGGGCTGGGCACGGCGCTGGTGCGCGCCGCCGAGCAGCGGCTACGCGATAGCGGCTACCGCAGCGCGACCATCGCCGTCGCCAAAGACAACGAGGGAGCGTTGCGCCTGTACTCACGCCTGGGGTATCGCATTTTTGGGGAGGATGCGGGCCGTTGGAGTTATGTCGATCACGTGGGTAAGACTTGCTTTGTGGAAGAGCCGTGCTGGCTGATGGAGAAGCTACTGGAAGCTGGAAGCTCGAAGCTGGATACTGGCAGTCTGCCGCTTTAAGAGAGTTCGCGTTGTGTGTGGTTCTTCGGAAGAAAGGCGTCCCAGATTCCGAACGCGCCTTCTTCGCCGTCGCGCTTGCGCGCAAAGCCGGTTTGGGGATAAACTACCCCTGTCCACGCGGCGCGTGTGCGCCAAAACGACCCCCATTCTTTAGCAACCGGACAACGTCGGCTCGTCTTGCGCGGTTCGCGCATGAGAGGGGGTTGTATCATGAAACGCTTCAGACTGTTCCGCAGAGAGACGCCGGTAGAGCAACCCGAAGAGACGCCAGCCGAGGCGGTAGCGCAGGCCGAGCGTCATGAAGAGACAACGGAACCGCGCTTCCGGTTCCCGCTCTTCCGGCGCGAGAAGCCGTCGAAAGCTGAGACCGAACCCGAAGAGCCGGCAGTCCAGTTAGGCGAGCCTCATGTCAAGCCGAGACGGCGCTTTTGGCCGCCGATGCTGCGCCGCCGCGCCGATGCTGCGCCGGTCGAAGATGAGCCTGCCGATGTGCAGGTCGTCAGTGGGCGGACGCGCGCGCTGCCCTGGCGTCGCCGCGCCGACCCGCCTGCGCCCGCTGAGGCGGAAGCGACGCAGATGGAGATAAGTGAGAAGCCGCGCCGCCGGCTGCGACCCCGCCTGAGTTTTCCCTGGCGACCCCGCCCCCGCGTGCTGCTCTTCGCGCTGCTGATGTTCGGGGCGGCGGCGGTCGGCGTGTTGCTCAACCTGGGGATCATACCCGGCGCGGTCGGCGACTTGTGGCCGCTTGCGTTGGCGGCGGCAGGTGCGGTACTCTTGCCAGGCGCGCTGCGCCGGCGCGACGGCGGACGGCTGCTGTTGGCCTTCGCGTTGGGCGCGGTCGGGGTAAGTTTGCTGCTCGCGGAGACCGAGCTGTTCCCGATCGAGATGACGCTGGCGACGGCGCTGCTGATCGCGCTGGGGTTCACGGCGATGGTGCGCGCGGTGCTTACGCTTGGCGCGGAATAGGACATGGCATCCCCTTAAACCGAGACAGGCCGCCATGTTCTGAAATCAGGTGAGGTGTGCAGGGTCAGCGCCGCTGTGCCCTTCACAGCAAACCCAGATTGTGGAGATCATGGGCGACGGACAAAAGCATAGCCGGCGCACGTTCTTGCTGGACCTGGCCGGCGCTGCGCAAGCGCCGGCTTCGTTTCATGCTTACGCGGAGCCGGACCTGCGCTACGGCGCGCTCACTTATGATCAGTCGGTCCTCACACCCAACGCCGACTTTTTCTCGGTGCGCCTCGGCGCGATCCCGCAGGTGGACCGGGACCGCTGGACGTTGACGTTCGACGGGCTGGTCGAACGCCCGCTGACGCTGGACTGGCCGGCGGTCGCCGCGCTGCCCGCAGTTGAGGACGTGCGGGCGGTGGTAAGCATCGCCAACCCGGTCGGCGGGCCGCTGATCGGCAACGCGCGCTGGCGCGGCGTTGCGCTCAAGCCGCTGCTGGCGCACATAGGCCCGCGCCCGGAGGCGACGCACGCGCGCTTCGACGCGGCGGACGGCTATTCGGTCAGCGTGGACCTGCGCCGCTTGCGAGACGGCGCGCTGCTGGCCTATGAGATGAACGGCGACGCGCTGCCGCCGGCGCAGGGGTACCCGGTGCGCGCGCTGATTCCCGGCCTCTACGAGCACAAAATGCCGAAGTGGCTGACGCGGGTCACGTTCACCGACCGGGCGCACCCCGGCTACTGGGAACGGCACGGCTGGTCCGAGACGGCGATGGTGAAGACCCACGCCATGTTCCGCTCGCCGCCAACGCGCGCTGCGGTGACAGGCTATGTCTACCTACAAGGAATTGCCTTCGCCGGCGACCGGGCGATCCAGCGCGTGGAGGTGAGCATCGACGAAGGGGCGTGGCTGGAGGCGGAGTTGTTGCGCCCGGCATCGCCGCTTGCATGGACGCAGTGGTTCTTCAGGTGGCAGCCCGACGCGCCCGGCAGCCACAGCTTCCGCGTGCGCGCGACCGACGCGAGCGGCTTCACCCAGAGCGAGGCCTCAGGTCGCCCGTTCCCGGACGGGACGGACGCCATCCACCAGATCACGTTGACGGTGAAGCCTTGAGCGGGGGGCTTTTCCGCCAACCCAAAGGGGCACAGCACGCCGTGCCGCTACCGTCAATCCAACTCGGTGAGGGTTTCTAAGAACTCCTGGTTGCTGTTGGTTCGACGGAAGTAGGACAGCAGCGATTCCATCGCCTCGGAGATGTCCAGGCCGCCGCCTTTGGGTGGGGGTGACATCATCTGCGCCAACATGCGCCGCAGAGTCCACACACGCTGCAACACATCCGGCCCCAGCAACAACTCTTCGCGCCGCGTGGACGAGCGCTCGATGTCAAACGCGGGGAAGATGCGGCGTTCCTGGAGCCGGCGGTTCAGGTGGAGTTCCATGTTGCCGGTGCCCTTGAACTCCTCGTAGATCACGTCATCCATGCGGCTGCCGGTGTCCACCAGGCAGGTGGCGATGATCGTGAGGCTGCCGCCGTGCTCGACATTGCGCGCCGCGCCGAAGAAGCGCTTGGGCGGGTAGAGTGCGGAGGGGTCAAGGCCGCCGGAGAGCGTGCGCCCGCTGGGCGGGACCACCAGGTTATACGCGCGTGAGAGCCGCGTGATGCTGTCCATCAGGATCACCACATCGCGCCCCCCTTCGACCAGGCGCTTGGCGCGTTCCAGCGCCATCTCCGCGACGCGGACGTGGCTCTGCACGGGGTCGTCGAATGTGGAGCTGATGACCTCCGCCTCGACGGAGCGGTCCATGTCGGTCACTTCTTCGGGCCGCTCGCCGATGAGCACGACCATCAGGTGCACGTCGGGGTAGTTCTGCGAGATGGCGTTGGCGACGTCCTTCAGCACAGTGGTCTTGCCGGCCTTCGGCGGCGAGACGATCAACCCGCGCTGCCCGCGCCCGATGGGCGCGATCAGGTTCAGCAGGCGCGTGGAGAGGATGCGCGGGTCCGTTTCCAGGTTAAAACGCTGTTCCGGGAAGATGGGCGTCAGTTGCTCGAAGTTCGGACGGCGTTTGGCGATCTCCGGGTCCAGGCCGTTGACCGCCTCGACGCGCAGCAGGCCGAAGTATTTTTCGCTGTCTTTGGGCGGGCGCACCTGCCCGATCACCATGTCGCCGGTGCGCAGGCCAAAGCGCCGAATCTGGCTCTGGCTCACGTAGATGTCGTCGGGGCCGGGCAACAGGTGGTCGGAGCGCAGGAAGCCGATGCCGTCTTCGATGATTTCGAGCACGCCGCCGCGCAGCTCCAGGCCTTGCTTCTCGGCGTTGTGGCGCAACAGCCGCAGGACCAGGTCTTGCTTTTTGAGGCGGCTGTAGCCCACGATATCGGCCTCGCGGGCCAGATCGCGCAGTTCGGACAGGTTTTTCTGTTCTAGTTCTACTATATCCATAGCATGTCGTCCCCCGACAGTGTACCCCCGACATGGGGCGACCGTCGGTCCGGGAAGAAGATTAAACGCGATAGAGTCAAGCTCAGCTAGAAAAGACTCAATGTCTTAGGGCAATGAGAAATGTTTTGGGTAAGGTAAAGTGGAGTAAACAGTGCGTGGTAAGCAACTGCTTCCTGCTGACAATATAGCACAGGACTCGCAAAGGGTCAACACCAACTTTGTCGAGATTCTCGCTTTTTACCCATTTCGTGCTCGGCGCGCCCTGGATGAGCGCGCCGACTGCTCGCTTTCCATTGAACTGATTCAAACTTACGTCAATAGCTGGCCGTGCTAAGGCCTTTCTCTACCTCACCCCCGTCTCGCCTGCGGCTCGACACCCCCTCTCCGCTGGCGGCTATAGGCCGGCGTAGCCGGGAGAGGGGGACGGGGGGTGAGGTGTCCGCCAACACGACAAGCTCCACACGCACCGGGGTCGTTGGCTCAAAAGCTTGAATCACTTCATTGAATGAAATCTTTACCCTCCACCAACCACCAACCCGGCGGCCAGCCCCACCGCCGCCAGGATCGCCAGCAGAACGACGCCGCCCGTGAGCGTCGCGCGCAGCACCTCGCCTTCGCGTCCGCTCATCCCGCCCGTGCTCGCCCCGACGATCAGCTTGGTCGGCGCGAGCACCGAGCCAATCGCGCCGGACGCGGTCTGCACGCCCAGGACCAACGCGACGCCCAGGCCCAGAAGTTGCGCGGTCTGCATCTGCAACCCGGCGAACACGACGTTTGAGTTGGTGTTGCTCCCGGTCATGAACGCGCCCAGCGCGCCAATCGCGGTTGCCACGACCGGGTAGATCGCAGGCCCGACCGACTGGCTGAGGCCCTGCGCGAGCGCGTTGGTCATACCGGAGGTTTCCATAACAACCGCCATGCCCACCAACGCCAGAATGCCCAGGCTCGCGTTCACTGCGCGCTTCGAGGTCCCCGCGAGCACGCGCCTTGCCGCATTCGCCGGGTAGAAACCCTTCAGCCGGTAGAGCAGAAACGCCAGCGCCGAGGCGTAGACTAACACCGCCCCGGTGTGCGCAAACACCGCGATACGCCGCCCCGGCCCCGCCGCCGTGACCCAGCCGAGCGCGGTCCGCGTCTCTGGGAAGGTGAACGTCAACTCGACCTGGCTCAGCGCGTCTTCGATGGCGGGCACGCCCTTGATCGCCACCGTCACCACGATCAGGGTTGCGTAGCACGCCAGCGCCCAGGGCAGCGCCATGCCGCCGGGATTCGCCGTCGCGTTGGCCGCCTCGACTGCCTCAACCGGCGCGCGGTAGCGCGGCAGGCGGGTCAGCACGACCGCGACGCCCATCCCGGCGATGCTCGCCGCCGTCGAACCGAGCGTCCACAGCCCGGAGGTGGCGACGCTGTAGATGACAACCGCCATCGTCGCGCCAACGATCAGGACCGCCGGCCCCCCCTGCCGGAGGCCGCGCCAGCCGTCGCGCGCCTGCGCCACGGCTGCCCCGCTGAAGATGCACATCACGCCGAGCAGGAACGCCGACCAGGGCGCGAGTTCTGTCGCGGGCAACCCCGTCGCCGCGATCAGCGCCTGGAACGACAGCCCCAGCGAGCCAAACGTCACCGCCCAGCCGTGCCCCAGGCTCGGCAGCACCACCGCCAGCAGCGGCGGCACGCCCAGGCTCAGCAACATCGGCGCGACCACCGCCACCGGCACGCCGAACCCTCCCACGCCCTGCAAGAACGAGGCGAACACCCATGCCAGTAGCAACGCCTGCATCACCGGGTCGGCGGTGAGGCGTGGCAGGTCGCGCCCAATGGCGCGAAGCGCCCCCGCCTGCTCGGTCACCTGGAAGAACAACATCGCGCCCCAGACGACGTAGAGCACGTCGAGCGTCAGCAGCAACGCGCGCCCCTGCGCGTAGAAGAGCACCTCGGCTCCTGCGCCGAAGCGCGCCGCCGCGACAGCCATCGCCATCAACCAACCGACCGCGCCCGCCTTGACCGCTCCCCACCGGAAGCCGGCCATCAGGATGAGAACCGCCATGAGTGGCGCCGCCGCGAGTAGCCAGTCCAGGGGTGTCAATGACATGGGAAGTGCCTCGATTTTGGAGCCTGGGTTGCAGTGCATTTGTAAGCAGGCGTACAGGGAGCGACTCTAAAGCGAAAAGCGCGCTTTGACAAGAACCGCCAGGTCGTCGCAGCCGGCCTAGGCAACGCCGCACTCTTCGACATCATTGTGTCCACGTTGCGGCCCATCCAGTAAAGCGTTCCCCTCGATCATCGGGGGTGCCTCTCTGCCGGGCGCGGCGCACAGGCTGCGCCCGTTTTGGCGTCAAGACTTGCTGTTCTCGATACGGCGAGACCGGCGTTATAATGACGCCCGTCGCATTGAACCGTTGCAAGCTCGCCGGCCTGCTCCGGCGCGCAAGACACTTACAGCCTATCCGAAAAGTCCCAGACAGGGGGCTTAAGCCCCCGTCCCCAGGCGACAAGAGCGGTTTGCGGATAGGTTTTGAGCAAGGAGGACGACAGTGGCAAGCAACGCCGTCCAACACCCGAAAGTCGTCGTGATTGGGGCGGGCAGCCTGTTCTTTGGCCGGCAGGCGATCTGGCAGATGGTCCACTCGCCGCATCTGCGGGCCGGCACGCTGGCGCTGGTCGATAACCACCCTGAGCGCATCGAGAAGATGGCGAAGCTGGCCGAGATGGTGATCGCCCACACCGGCGTCCCCCTGGCGCTCGAAGCGACAGAGAACTGGAAAGACGCGCTGCCGGGCGCGGACTTCGTGATCCTCAGTTTCGCCGACCAGACGGTCAAGTACCGGGGGATCGACTGCGAAGTTGCGTTGAAGTACGGCGTGCGCATGTGCTCCGGCGACACGGTCGGGCCGGGCGGCATCTTCCGCGCGATGCGCGAGTTGCCCGATGTTTTGGAGTGCGCCCGCGATGTCGAGGCGGTCTGCCCGGATGCGTGGGTGGTGAACTACGTCAACCCGACGGCGGTCAACGGCATTGCGCTCATGCGCTACGCGCCGCGCGTCAAGAGCTTTGCGCTGTGCGACAGCCTGCACATGCCGCACGTCAAGCGCGATTACGCGCTTAAGGCCGGGGTTATCGAGCGCCCGGAGGACTTCACCGCCGATGTGGACGCCGCGTTCGACCTGCGCATCGCCGGGGTGAACCACTTCACGTGGATGCTCAAAGCCGAGTACGAGGGTGAGGACGTGATGCCCCGCATCGCCGAGTCGATCCGGCGCGACGCCATCACTGAGACTGACGGCGGCGACACCGACGCGAAAGCGCTCTATAATAACGCGATCGGTTACACCCTGTACGAAGCGTTCGGCTACATCCCGGTGTGCGTGGCGCACACCAAAGAGTACGTGCGCTTTTGGCAGGGGCATGGCCGGACGCGGGAGAGGATTCCCCCGCTCTCCATCTGGGAGACCGCGCCGCGCTACCAGCGCCACGCGGAGATGTGGCGGCAGGTGGATGACTTTATCGCCGGCAGGATTCCCATCGCCGACTACATGACCATGTTTGGGCCGGACCATGCCACCGACATCATCGAGAGCATGGTCGGCGGGCTGGGCAAGCCGTTTTATGTCAATGTGCCCAACCACGGCGCAGTCGCCAATATGAACGACGACGCCTTCCTTGAGCTGCTGTGCGACATCGATATGGGCGGCCCCCGGCCCCGCCCCGTCGGCGAGATGCCGCGCGGCCTGCGCGGGATGCAGGAGCTGGTGCTTGACGTGCACGAGTTGACCGCCGAGGCCATCGCCACGTGCAATTATGCGCTGCTGCGCCGCGCGATGCTGATAGACCCGTTGACGAACGCCATCGGGGACGCGGACGCCATGCTTAAAGAGTTGATGGAGGCGGAGCGCCCCGCGTTGCCGGGGTGCTGGTTTGCGTAAGTTCATCCCAATGTCGATGCACCGGGGTGGGCGACCGCGCAGGAGCGATGGACCGTGAACGCCGATAAAACACGCATTAAAGCGATCCTTCTCGATCTTGAGGGCACCCTGTACATCGGTAGAGAATGGATTCCGCAGGCGCTTGAAACCGTCCGCTGGTGCATCGATCAAGGCTACGCGGTCCGGTTCATCACGAACACCAGCGTGAAAAACCGCCGCCAGGTCGCCAGGCGGTTTCACGAAGCCGGCCTTGAGCTGCCGGAGAGCCTGTTCTTCACCCCGGCGCGCGCCGCCCGCCAGTGGTTTGCGATGCATCCGCTCGCACATGGCATTCTCGCGCTGGTGCATCCGAACCTGCTTGAAGACCTGGACGGCCTGCCGCTGACTCCCAACGCCCCCGCCGATTACGTGCTCGTGGGTGACATGGACGACGCCTGGACCATCGTGCAGATCAATCACGCCCTGCGCGCGCTGCTTCAGGGCGCGAGGCTCACCGCGCTGCACCGGAACCGGCGTTGGCTGGCGCACGATGGCTACCGGCTGGACGCGGGCGCATTTGTGGCCGCTTTCGAATACGGCGCAGAGACGCGCTGCGAGGTCCTGTTCGGGAAGCCGGCGCGCGTCTTCTTTGAGATGGCGCTGCGCGACGCGGGCGTCCAGCCGGGCGAGGCGATCATGGTCGGCGACGACCTGGAAACAGACGGGATTGGGGCGCGCGAGTGCGGCATCCACACGGCGCTGGTCAAGACGGGGAAATTCCGGCCAGAGCAGATCAAAGACGATACGCCCGCGCTTGACATGATCCTGGAAGATGTCGGCCAACTTCCGCAAAAGCTGTTGGCAGACCCGCCGACTAAAGTCGGCGGCTAATCGTCGTGTGACGCGGCGTTTCACATCGATTAGCCCGCGACTTCAGTCGCGGAACTTATCACAATCACAGTAGCGAGCGGTGACATGACCAACTCCCCCTCCTCGCGTGGCGCGGCCCTGAGCGGTCGTCAGATTGCCCGCGCCACCGGCGTCGTGATGCTGGCGTTCGGCGCCAGCCGCCTGCTCGGCCTGGTGCGCAACGCCGCGATTGCGGCGGCCTTCGGCGCCGGCCCGGAGCTTGACGCCTTCTTCGCCGCGCAACGCCTGCCAGAGACGCTCTTTGTGCTGGTGGCGGGCGGGGCGCTGGGGTCGTCGTTCATCCCCGTGTTCAGCCGTTACCTCAACCGGGAAGAACACGCGCACGCCTGGGACCTCGCCAGCGCGGTGATTAACCTGCTGCTCCTTGTCAGTGTGGTCGTGACCGTCGCTGCGGTCATCTTCGCGCCGCAGATCGCCGCGAGCGTCCTCGTGCCCGGCGCGCCGCCGGCGATGCAGGCGCTCACCGCCGACCTGATGCGCGTCATGCTGATTACGGTGGTCATCTTCGGCGTCAGCGGCCTGCTGATGGGTGTCCTCAACGCGCACCAGCACTTTCTGCTCCCCGCCCTCGCGCCGAGCCTGTACAACCTGGGCATCATCGCCGGGGCGCTGTTCCTGGTCGCGCCGCTGGGCGTCTACGGCCTGGCCTGGGGCACGGTGATCGGCGCGGCGCTGCACTGCGCGGTCCAGATGCCCGCGCTGCGCCCCATCCAGCCGCGCTACCGGCCCATCTTCAACCCGCGCACCCCCGGCGTCATGGAAGTGCTCCGCCTGATGGGGCCGCGCGTGCTCGGCCTGGCGATTGTGCAGGTGAACTTCTGGGTCAACACCGCGCTCGCCAGCGCGATGGGCCAGGCGGCCATCTCCGCGCTGACACTCGCCTTTCAGGTAATGCTCATGCCGCAGGCGATCATCGCGCAGTCGATCGCTACCGCCGTCTTCCCGACGCTCTCGGCGCACGTCGCCACCGAACGGATGGACGCCTACCGCGCGACGCTCGGCGGCGCGCTGCGGAGCGTGCTCTACCTGTCGATTCCGTCAACCGTTGGGCTGGTGGTGCTGGCGTCGCCCATCATCGGCGTTTTGTACGAGCGCGGCCAGTGGTCCGCCGGCGACACCGCCGCGACCGCCTGGGTGTTGCTCTTCTGGAGCGTGGGGCTGGTGGGGCACTGCCTGGTCGAGGTGCTGGCGCGCGCCTTCTACGCGCTCGCCGACACGCGCAC
>DAOTXU010000014.1:0-40779 GCA_034435135.1 Anaerolineae bacterium
CTGTTGGGCCATCGCCGATCCACGGCTCTGGGGGCCGCAGGATGACGCGGATGCCATCGCCGCCATTCACACCGCGCTCGACATCGGCGTCAATTTCTTTGACACCGCCGAGGCCTACGGCGAGGACGGCTACTCGGAGAGGCTGCTCGGCAGGGCGCTGGGTGGGCGGCGACGCGAGGCGATCATCGCCACGAAGGTGAGCCGCGCCAGGTTGTCAGCCGGCGAGATCGTCAAGGCCTGCGAGGACAGCCTGAGGCGGCTTCACACCGACTATATCGACCTGTATCAAATCCACTGGCCCAGCCGGGAAGTCCCTATTGAGGAGAGCTTGGCCGCGCTCAAAAAGCTACATGCGCAGGGCAAGGTCCGCGCGGTCGGCGTGAGCAACTTCGGCGTGGGCGATCTGACCGATCTGCTGGCGGTGGGGCGCGTCGAGTCGAACCAGTTGCCCTACAGCCTGCTGGCGCGCGCGATTGAGTACGCAATCATGCCGCTGTGCGCGGCAAACGACGTGAGCATCCTGTGCTACAGCCCGCTGCTTCAGGGCTTGCTGACCGGCAAGTTCGCCGCTGTTGATGACGTGCCTCCTGAACGGCAGCGCACTCGCCATTTTGCGGGGAGCCGCCCGCTGGCGCGTCACGGCGAACCCGGCTGCGAGGCGGAGGTCTCCGCTGCTATCGCGGAGATTCGCAGGATCAGCGCAGAAGTCGGCGCGCCGATGGCGCACGTCGCCATCGCGTGGCTGCTGCACCAGCCTGGCGTGACTTCGGTGATCGCCGGCGCGCGGGATGCAGTTCAGGTCCGGCAGAACGCGCAGGCCGCCGATCTGCAACTCTCGCCCGCCATACTCGAAGCGCTCAGCCGCGCCACCGACGCGGTGAAAGCGAAACTCGGCCCCAACCCGGACATGTGGATGCCGGCGGAGCGGTCACGGTATCGATAATAACCGCTCAGTCCAGCGGCACGTCGAAGTGAGCCGGGCGGCGGGTGCTGTCGCGTCCCCGGCGACTCTGCTCCGGCTGGATGTCGACCAGGAAGTCGGCGGCGTCGGCGTCGATCTCTGGGATGGCCGTATCCCTGAAGGCGGCGACCGCCGGTCGCGGTACAGGTTCGGATGTCGGCTCAGGAGAGCTTGCCGATGGTTCAGGGCGTGCAGCGGGGATGACCGGCTGAGGCGCGTCGTTGGCGGAGGCAGGCGCTTTCGCGGCAAACGCGCTCATGTCAGGCCATGGACGCTCGCTTGGCCGCGGCTCCGGGGCCGGCGCTTCAGGCGGCGCAGGCTGCGATGCGGTCTGGGGCGCTGGCGATGCCGGCTGCGCGACCGGGGACGCGCGCTCGGCGGCGCGCTCTACCATCACCGACTTGATCGCGCACTGCACGCGCCACCCCTCGCGCACGCCCAGCAGGGTGAGCACGGCAACCTTATCATCCAGGTCCATCACATCAACCTGGATGCCTTCAGCGCCGTCGCAACTGGCGAGCCATTGGCCTACGCGCGTCAGACAGGGCGGGTCGAAGTAGGCGACCAGGTCGTGATCCTGTGCCAGGCTTCGCCCGGCGACGGTGATCGTGCGCGCTACCGGCCTCACCGGGACCAGGCTGCGCCGGACGTCCTCCGTCTCGCCGGGCGGCAGGGTTCGCGCCGCCGCCTGACTGAAGATGGCAACCAGGTCTGCAATCTGCACGTTGATGGGATGCGGCGGCGGCGTCAGCATGTGCTCCAATTCCGCTGGCGCGCCCAGCGCCGGCGGAGTCCAATGCCAGCTCAGCGCGGCAGGCATGTCGCTGTCGGTCAACTTCAGGAGCACATCTTGCCCTTCGACCGTGAGACACAGGTCTTCGCTAGCGCCTAACACGCCGCCGGTCAACAGCCTGGCGATGTGCGTCGGCACGATAAACACCCCAGCGGAGGTTTCGCGTTCCAGGGCGTGTTCCCATCTGAGCACCATGCAGCCATTATGGGCGGCTATGAGTCGCAACAGGTTCGGCGCGATCACACACAGCACCGGTTTCTCGCCGACCTCCAACGCAAAACTCAGGCCGGTTTTCACGATGTGGGCACTGAAGCAGATCTCGACGCTCACAGGAAGCCCCTTCTTTTGGGTCAACCCCTGCTGGGCAGGTGCATAAGCCTAACTTAAAGTATGCGACGCTTTGCGGTTGGGAAATAGGCAGACGGTCCCTTGTGGGGTAGGAATATGCTTCAAGCTCGGTTTGAGGATGGTAAAGATGCGACCTGGGGGTTAAGATTTGGTTTGCGCACCCACCGCAGCCGGCGAAGTCTGGCCGCCGTTATCGTGCGCCCGCTCGGCTGTCTCATACGTCGTGGCCGCGACGCCCTGTGGCAACTTCATTGACAGGAGTGAGCAGCGCACCTGCCAGTTGTCGCGGTCAGAATTCATATAGAGAATCGCCTGGCCGGTGGCTTCCAGGCGCGTCATGGCAAAGCCAATGGTGCGCCCGCGCACAATCTCCAGGCCGCGAATCACCAGGCGCGGGTCGAAGTAAAAACGCTGGGGATCGCCAGCCATGATCTCCTGCCCGTCGATGCTTAAGCGCCCCGGCGCAAAGTCGATGAGCATCGCCAGGCGCTCGCGTTTGATCTCCTCAAGCCCTTCCATGCGACCGAGATTCGCCACTGCCAGGTGCACCGCGTCCGCGATGGTGACGTAACCGGTCTGAACCATGTCTTCCGGCTGCGCGCTCATCAGGTCGAATACGTGCGGCGCTTTAAAGCTGCGCGGGTCCCATTGCCACTGAAGCAGGTATTCGCCCGCCTTATCATAGATCGTCATGGCGACGTTGTTGCGATGCAGCGACGCGCGAATCCGCAGCAGCCCCCACGCCGCAGGGCCGGCAAGTGTGCTGGCGACGAAAGGCGGCACGAGGAAGAAACGCGACTCTGCGCCGGTCTCCTCGGCCCATTCCCACGAAGCGACAAAGCTGTGCTCGTTGACGACGACAAACCGGGTGAAACCGGGCGCGACCACGCACAGGATCGGGCCATTGGTCCAGCTTAATGCCCAGCCCAGCCCGGTGCGCATCACCTGTGGATTGAGTCGAATCGGCTCAGCCATGACAGACTCCATTCAGGAGAGGAGACAGCCGCCGCTGCATTGCGTGCAGTGTATTCTACCAAACTTGTCAGGCGCGTGGCAATGACTGGTGTTCTTACCATCGTCTACCGTTTGTGCCCCTGCCGATTTGTAGAAAATGCGGTTTCATTGTAGAGTGACAGACGCCATGACACCGGCATGAGCTTTGGGAGGGACAAGCCATGCGCCGGACGCTCTGCGCTATGTTGGTCATCGCTGCCATGATCGGAGCCGCGCCGGCGCTCGCCCAGGAATCGGGCCAGACAACGCACGTGGTGCAGCCGGGCGAGAATCTGTTTCGCATTGCGCTGCGCTACGGCGTCAGCGTCGATGCTATCCTGGCTGCCAACGATCTGAGCAGCGCCAACCTGGTCTACGCCGGGCAGGTCTTGGTAATCCCCGCCGGCGAGGTCCCCCTACCAGGCGAGGCGACCCAGCCGGAAGCGCCCGCCCCCGCCACAACGACCGAAACGTCCGGCGGAGCCACACACACCGTCGCTCGCGGCGAGACCCTGTTCAGCCTGGCGCGGCAGTATGGCGTGACGATCAACGCCATCCTGGAAGCGAACGGCATGACCGACCCGAACCGTATCTACGCGGGGCAGACGCTCACCATCCCCGCCGCCAGCGCCCTCCCCTCTGCGGCAGCCGCCGATTCCGAGCCAGCCGCCGCGCCGGCGGCGGAGAGCGGCGTCAGCGTTGACCACATCGTCAGCCGTGGCGAGACGCTGGGGCGCATCGCGCAGCGTTATGGCGTGACGGTCGGCGCGATTATGGCTGCCAACAACATCAGCGACCCCAACCGCATTTACGCCGGGCAGACGCTCACCATCCCCGGCGTATCGGGGCCGCTTGCTCAGGAGCGGGTGTATCTCGATGTCCCCATCGTGAAGCAGTCGCGCAACCTGAGCTGCGAGAGCGCGTCGGCGTGCAGCCTGATGCGGTATATGGGCTACTCGTGCGGCGGGGACATGGACGTGTTCAATGCTCTGCCCCAATCGTATGACAACCCGCACCGGGGCTTCGTCGGCTCGGTCGATAGCCCCGCCGGCTCGCTGCCGCCGGGCCTGGGCCAGGGAAACGGCTACGGTATCTACGTGGAGGCGTTGAGCTACGGCCTGCGCAACCTGGGCGTCGCCAGCCACTACACCTACTGGGCAAGCCTCGACACGCTGCGCGGCCTGATCGCGCAGGGCGTCCCGACGATGGTCATGGCGACGCACGGCCTGGGCGCTTACGGCCAGCAGCCGATCACGTTCACGCCCACCGACGGCGACGGCGGCCCGGTGACGGTGATCCGCTACCAGCATTCCTACGTGCTCATCGGCTACGACGCGGGCGGCTTCTGGGCCATCGACCCCTGGTCGGCGAGCATCGACTATTTCTCCAACGCGCGCCTTGAGGCGGACTGGGAGAAACTGGGCCGGCAGGCGTTGTGGGTCACGGCGTGGTGATACAACCGACAACGTGCGCCGCAGATCGCGCGGATCGACGCACTAGCTTCCCAAAAGCTCGCAGCTTTCGGAAAGCTGCTGGCTATTATCATCGTTTTGTGGCGGGCAACCGACTATGACCATTCTGGTTTTTATGCGCCGGCCGTTCACGTCCGGTAATGCCCGTTGATGGTCACATAATCGTGGCTCAGGTCGCAGGTCCACACGGTCGCCTCGGCCTTGCCCATCCCCAAATCGAGCGAGAATTCGATCTCCGGCGCGCGCATCAGCGCCACCGCAAGCGCCTCGTCGTAATCCACCGGCGCGCCGTTCTCCACCAGTTGCAGCGCCGGGATTGCCTGTGTATCACTATACGAAGCAAGCCTCAACGACAACCGTTCCGCCTCGACCGGTACGCCGCTCCGCCCCGCCGCCGCCAGCACCCGGCCCCAGTTCGGGTCGCCGCCGTAGATCGCGGTCTTGACCAGAGGCGACGTAGCGATGGCGTGCGCCACCTGTCGCGCCGCGCTGGCGTCCGGCGCGCCGGTAACGCGCAGGGTCACGAAGCGCGTCGCGCCCTCCGCGTCGCGCACGAGGTCCTGCGCCAGCTCGACGCACACCTCGGTCAGCGCCGCCTGGAACGCATAGGGCGCGTCGCCCTCAAGCACAACCCCAGACGCGCCGTTTGCCAGCAGCAGCACCGTGTCGTTGGTGCTCATGTCGCCATCCACCACGATGTGGTTGAAGCTCACCTCAACCGCCGCCGCGAGCGCGCGCTGCAAGTCCACCGCCGGGAGCGCCACATCAGCGACGAGCACACACAGCATCGTCGCCAGGTTCGGCGCGATCATGCCTGCGCCTTTGGCGACGCCCCCGACGCGGTAGCCGTCCACTGCGCGGCATGAGGCTTTGGGGCGCGTGTCGGTCGTCATGATCGCGCGCGCGGCGTCCGGCCATCCCGCCGCGCTCAGGTGCGCAGCGGCGGCAGGGATACCCGCCTCCATCGTCTGCATGTCCAGTTGCACGCCGATCACGCCGGTGGAGAGCACGAGCACCCCCTCCGGCGCGACGCCGAGCGCCCGCGCCGCCGCCTGCGCCGTGCGCACCGCGTTCACCTGGCCCTGCGCGCCGGTGCAGGCGTTGGCGCAGCCGGCGTTGACCACCACCGCGCGCACATCGGAGGCGTTTCGCGCCAGCGCCGCCTGGTCGTACCGCACGGGCGCAGCCTTGACCCGGTTGGCCGTGAAGACGCCTGCCGCCGCGCAGGGCCGGTCGCTCGCCACGAGCGCCAGATCGAGCGCGTCGCCGGCCTTGAGGCCGCAATGCACCCCCGCCGCGCTGAAGCCGCGCACCTGCGCCAGCGCTGCGAGCGCGGCGTCAATCTCAGACAGGGGCCTGTGAATCGCGCGCGTCCCCTCCATCAGCCAACACCCTCCAGAATCTCGCCGAGCCGCCCCACCAGCACATCGACATGTTCTTTTTGCACGATCAGCGGCGGCACGAAGCGCAGCACATCCGCCCCGGCGTTAATCATCAGCACGCCCGCCTCGTGGCCGGCGCGGATAATTGGGGCGGCTTCCCTATCCAGTTGCACGCCGACCATCAGCCCCGCCCCGCGCACCTCTTTGATGTGCGGCGAGTTGAGCGCGCGCAGACTCTTAACCAGATAGTCGCCCACCTCGCAGACGTGTTTCAGAAAGGGCGGGTCGCTGACGCGCTTAAGCACGACGCGCGCCACGCTCGTCACCAGCGGGCCGCCGGCGAACGTGCTGCCGTGATCGCCTACCTCCATCGCCGACGCCACCCGCTCCGTGACCAGCGTCGCGCCGATGGGCAGGCCGCCCGCCAGCGGCTTCGCCAGCGCCATCATGTCCGGCTGTACGCCGCTCGCCTCATACGCCCACAGGTGCCCGGTCCGCCCCATGCCGCACTGGATTTCGTCAAAGACCAGGAGCGCGCCGTACCGGTCGCACAACTCACGCAACGCCCGCAAGAATTCAGGCCGTGCGGGGTTAACCCCCCCCTCGCCCTGCACCGGCTCGACGAACACCGCGCACGTCTCCGGGCCGATGACGCGCGCCGCTGCGTCGGCGTCGTTGAACGGGGCAAAGCGCACGTCGGGCATGAGCGGGCGGAAGGGGGCCTGGAACTTCTCGCGCGCGGTGAGGGCGAGCGCGCCCATCGTGCGCCCGTGAAACGCGCCGTGAAAGGCGACGATCTGGGTCTTGCCCGGACCGGCCTGCACGCGCGCCGCTTTGCGCGCGAACTTGATCGCCGCCTCGACTGCCTCCGCGCCGGAGTTGCAGAAGTAAACGCGATCCGCAAAGCTGGCCGCGCACAACTCGCGGGCGAGGAGCGTCTGCGGCTCGTTGTAATACAGGTTGCAGATGTGGATCAGCTGGCCCGCCTGCTCTGCAATGACGCGGCAAATTCCAGGATCGGCGTAACCCAGGGCGTTGACTGCGATGCCGGCCATGAAGTCGAGGTACGCTTTGCCGTCCGCATCATACAAAGTCACACCCTCGCCGTGCGTGAAGACGAGCGGCGCGCGGGGATAGGTCTGGAGGATGTATTGCTTTTCCATTTCGATGGTGTTGTGGTTTTGCATGGCGATAGCCTTTCTGCGTCAGTAGGCAAAATCAACCCGCCTGGGCCGCGACAAGCGCAGTGCCGAACCCGCTCGTCAGCCCGGTCAGGTCGGTGATAATCGCGCGCGGCACGCCCCCGGCGATCACTTCGAGCGCGGCGTGCGCCTTGGGCACCATGCCGCCATGAATCACGCCGGCCTGAATCAGTTGCTCGGCTTCCACGGCGGTCAGCGTCGGCGCGACGTGATCGCCCACTAACACGCCCGGCACGTTCGTCAGGAACGTCACTGCGCCCGCGCCGATGGCAAGGGCAATCGCGCCAGCGGCAAGATCGGCGTTGACGTTATACGGGCCGTCCGGCCCCAGCGAGATCGGCGAGACCACCGGCGTCACGCCGGACGCCAGCAGATCGCACAACACCGCGCCACGCACCGAGACCACCCTCCCTACGCGCCCCAGGTCGCCGGCGGGATGCTGCATCTTCTCGACGCGGATGAGGCCGCGATCCACGCCGCTCACGCCGATGGCGTCCACGCCGGCGTTCAGCAGCGCGGCGACCAGCCGCTTGTTCACCCGCCCGGAGAGCACCATCTCCGCGACTGCCAGCGACGCCTCGTCGGTGACACGCATCCCGTCCACGTATTGCGGCGTGATGCCAAGCTGGTTTTGCAGCGCGCTGATCTCGCGCCCACCGCCGTGCACGATCACGACCGGCGCGGATAGGTGCGCGATAGCGCGCGCAAGCCCCGCCACGAATTCAGGGTTCTCCAAGTCGTTGCCGCCGATCTTGATAACGATAGGCGTTTGCATCATACCTCCTTCGCTCAAGTGATCCAGCCGTCAAAAAGCCGCAATGCGTGTTATTCGCGGTTTCATTCCGGTTCTTAAGGAAGTGTTTGAAAAGCCCCCTCACCCCCTGTCCCCCTCTCCCGTATGACGGGAGAGGGGGCAAAGATACCCCCAATCTGGGTTTAGAATCCCCTCTCCCCTTGTGGGAGAGGGGATTTAGGGGTGAGGGGAAGCAAGGGCGACCTTTTCAAACACATTCCTACAAACCGCAAGTCTCAGGCAGCCCGGACATCAGGTTGAAGTTCTGCACCGCCTGCGACGCCGCGCCCTTGAGCAGGTTATCGATAACCGAGACGACGATGAGCGTATGCTCGTCTACCGGGGTGAGCGAGATCACGCAATCGTTGGTGCGGACCGCGTGCCGCAGCGTGGCGAGCTGGCCGGCGGGCAGCACGTGAACGCGCGGCTCGTCGCGGTACATATCTTGAAAAAGCGACAGGAACGCGCCGGCAGGGGCGTTGTCGGGGTCCAGTTGCGCGTAGAGGGTAGCCAGGATGCCCCGCTCCACCGGGAGCAGGTGCGGTGAGAAGATCAACGGGCCGGGCGCGCCGCCGTGCCGGCTGATCTCCTGCTCGATTTCGGGCAGGTGCCGGTGTACCCGTCCGATAGAGTACGGCGAGAAGTTCTCGTTGACCTCCACAAAGAGCGAGGTGACCTTGGGCGTCCGCCCCGCGCCGGAGACGCCTGACTTGGCGTCCGCGATGATGGGCGCGCCGCGCATGAGCGCCCCGGATCTCACCAGCGGATAGAGCGCCAGCAGAATCGCAGTGGCGTAGCAGCCGGGGTTGGCGACGCACTGCGCGCCGCCGATGCGCGCGCGGTTGATCTCCGGCAGGCCGTAAGGCACAGGCAGCAGGTGCGGCGCGGGGTGCTCGACGCCGTACCAGCGCGCGTAAACCTCCGGCGAGTCGAGGCGCAGGTCGGCGGAGAGGTCGATGACGCGCGCGCCGGCCTTGAGCGCTGCGTCGGCGACCGGGGCGGAGGCGGCGTGCGGCAGGCACAGGAAGACGGCCTCTACGTCGCCGGGGCGCGCCTGGTCGGGGCTGAAGAGCGGGAGCGGCGGCGCGGCGGGGAACACCGCGTCCAGCGTAGCGCCTGCGTTAGTCTGCGAGGTAGCGAAGGCGATATGCGCCTCCGGGTGACGCCAGAGCAGCCGGGCGAGTTCCACGCCCGTATAGCCGGTCGCGCCGTAAATGCCGACTTCGATCATGGTGCGATGTCCTCCAATGCTGTTCAGACAGCCGGCTTCAGCCCACTGTCTGCGCTCGTTATCCTGCTGAGCCAAACAAAAAGCCCCCGGCGTTTGGGTCCGGGGGCTGGATGCTTACGGTGTTAAGAACAGCTACACCACTGCCAGAGCGCGTGCAACCGCCGGTCCGAACCCATAAGGGCTGGACGGGGTACGCAGGCACTGACGACGCGGTGAATTGTTGACGATTGGCATCTTATTTTATCTCAACGCCCAAAGCATATATGACAACCGGCGCTTTGTCAACCATTTCAAACCATTGGCGCACAGTTAGCTTCCCGGAAGCTTAGAGCTTCCGGGAAGCTGCTCTCGGACATATCTTAAGACCCGCCTTCCGCCGTTGGGAACAGCTTATCCAGTTCAGCCTGGATTTGCTGCTCGCTGGGTTCTTCCGGGATGCGGTCGCGGTAATAATCGAAGGTCTTCGCCTGGCTGCGCTCGCCGCCCAACCACGTGTTAAAGAACTCGTCGCGCTGCTGCTGGAGGGTGGCCTCGTCGAGCGGGCGCACCTCGTGGCCGAGCACCTGCGCGACGTAGTAAAACTCCGAAGGCTGACCCAGTTGCGCGGCTTCCAGGTCCATGTCGCGGATGGGGCCGAGAATCGCGCCGATTTCTGCCTCGAAAGCCGCGTGAGCGACGGTGATGGGCAACGACTCGCGCGGCTGCCAGCCCAGTTCCCCGCCACGTAAGCTGTTGGGGTCGCTGGCTTCGCGGGTGGCGTCGGCGTTGCGCGCCAGCGCCGCGAAGCTCTCGCCGTCGCGCAGCGCCTCGAGCAATTCGACCGCTTCCGCCTCGGTGGTCGCGCGCATCATGCGCATGTTGACCTGATCGACGACGGCGGGGATGTTCGCGCTGATTTGCTCGCTGAGCTTGTCGCGCAGCAGTTCCGCTTCAAGAATCGCGCGGTACTCCTGCTCGCCCACGCCGGCGAGAGCAGTCACAAGCGCAATCTGCTTATCGTAGTTTTCCTCGAAGCGCTGGCGCTTTTCCTCGGCGGTCAGCGTAGCGGTGGCGGTTGGCGTGGCGCTCGGTTCAAGCGTGGGCGTGGCGGTGGCAGTTGGGGTCAGGGTGCCGGTCGGCGTCAGGGTGGCAGTCGGCGTGACCGTTGGCGTGGCGGTGAAGCGTCGAGTGGGGGTGGCGCTGGGTTGGAGAGTCGGCGTGGGGGTTTCGGCGTTGGGATTGTATCCGAAGATTTCGTTCACGCGCTCCTGAATTTCCTCATCCGATACCGTGATCCCGCGCGCCGCCGCCTCCTGGCGAATCACTTCCTCTTCGATCATGGCGTCGAGGACATTAGCGCCCAGGACGGTAGGGAACTCTAGCTGCTGGCAGAGCGAGAAGATCGGCGATGAGGAGTCGGCGGTGTCGCAGGTGCCGTAGAACGGGGCCAGGTTGGTAAGCTGGACAGTGGTCTGATAGCGCTGCAACTTGACCCGCTTCTGGAAATCGGCGGTGCTGATCGACACGTCACCGACCGTCGCCACCGGCTCGTTGGGCTTGATGATCGCCTCATAAAGGACGCCAACCGTCAGGAGCACGACAACAACCAGGATCAGAGCACCGGCAGAGGCGAGCACAGCGCGGTTCATCCGCTGCTCGCGCTCGGCGCGAGAGAGATGGCGACGCTTCACCTCAGAGGGTTTCTGGATCGGGACGCTTTCGCCTCGTTTTGCCATGCGTTCTTCTTCTCCTGCTGAGAGGCACGTTAAAGGGCGCGCGTCAGCCGCTCACGCCCCAAGCGCATTGTCGCCTGGCGGTTAACTCGTGGTTTCCCGCACATGCCCGCCCGTGAAGGGGAGCAGCGCCAGATGCCGGGCGCGCTTGACCTCGCGCGCAAGCTTGCGCTGGTCCCTGGCGTAGAGGCCGGTCTGCCGCCGGGGCCGAATCTTGCCGTGGTCGGTAATGAAGCGCCGCAGCGTCTCCGGGTCCTTGTAATCGATGCGAAAGTTCGGGTCGGAGTACAAGGGCGAAATCCTCGAGCGGCGCCCGAATCGGGGGCGTCCGCCGCGCTCGCTCGCGTCGCCGCTGTCACCCCGGTCAAAGTCGCCTCGGCGTCCCGACTGACCTCGTCGGGAGCGTGGTTCATAATCGTCGTGTTCGCTGAATTCTTCGTCGCTCACTGTGTTATCCTCCTGGAGGAGTGTGGTATGCAAATCAATTCTCCAGGCAAGGGGTTGAAACCTCCTTGCTTTCAACGCGATTCCTTAACTCAAAAAGGATACTCGTCGTCGTGCTCGCCGATATGCTCTTCAGGAAAATATTCGGGCGGGCGGCGCTCACCGAGTACAATCATCTCACTGGCAACCAGCTCAGTGCGATAGTGTTTCTTGCCGTCGTCACCCTCCCAGCCGCGCGTCTGGAGCCGACCTTCGATGTAAACCTGCTGTCCCTTGCTGAGGTGCTGCTTGCAGATTTCGGCCAGGTTCCCCCAGGCGACCACGTTAAACCACTCGGTTTCTTCGCGGCGCTCGCCCTCGGCGGAGGTCCAGGCGCGGCTGGTCGCCACGCTGAACGAGGTGACTGGTCGTCCACTTGGGGTATAGCGCATCTCTGGGTCGCGCCCCAGGTGGCCGATAATCATGACTTTGTTTAACCCCCTGCTCATCCCGTTTACTCCCCTTTAGCTCTCTGTCCGACAAGTATGAGTTGGAAGCCCTCTTTGCGAATCTGTCAGGGACGCTAATCGTCGGCGCGCACGAGCAGGTAGCGCAGGATGTTCTCGCTGAATTTGAGGTTGCGCTCAAGGTCGGGGATTGCTGGCTGCTCAAGTTCGACCAGTAGATGGATGTAGTGGCCCTCGCGCTGGTTCTTGATCTTATACGCCAGACGACGCCGGCCCCAATCGACGACCTTCTGGACCTTGCCGCCCCCAGCGTTGACCCAATCCTCGACCTGTTTGGTCACGCCAGGCCGTTCTTCGTCCGAGACGTCGGGGTGAATGATATAGGTTAATTCGTAGGCGCGCATATGTAATGAACGCTCTCCTTTCCACGGGTTTGCCCCCGGTCGTGGCGAGCGCCGCGCCGGGAGCGGAACGAAAGCGCCGGAGATAGTAGCGCATCCGGCGTGTTTTCGCAAACAGACTCCCCGACCCCGCCGGGGTGAGGCGTCAACATCATAGTTGACCAGTACCGGTAGGTGGGAATCGTGTCGGCGTAGAGTAATAGCCTGGGTATAGTACAAAAGAAACCCTTGCGCGAAATATCGGACTGTCGTAGTATGAAAATGGTGCTTGTTCATCATACCTTTTCAAAACAAAAGGCGCCTGGCCCGCGAGGGTCATCTGACCGTCATAGAGCTTAAGAGACAGTCCGATGAACGTATTGCGCGTTTACGCCTTTGGCCGCCTGCGCGTCTCGTATGCCGATGGCGACGTGTGCCGCTTCCCGTCCCGCCAGGCTGAGAGCCTCTTCGGCTATCTCGCCCTCCACGCCGGGGCCGATCTCCCACGGGAAGTTCTGATCGAGCAGGTCCTCAATGACTACACCGACCTCAAGAGCGCGCGCGCGCGCCTCAGCACGGCGCTGTGGCGTGTACGCCGTACCCTGCTTGACGCCGGCGCGCCGGCGGATGAGTACCTGGTCGCGGAGCGCGACACGGTGGGGTTGACCGGCGGCGCGGCGCTCTGGGTGGACATGAGCGCCTTCCTGGAAGCGCTCCAGGCCGCCGCCACTGCCGAGAACCCGGAGCGCGCCTGGGCGCAGGCGGTGGAGTGTTACCAGGGCGACCTTTGCGAGGGCCTGTACCATGACTGGTGCCTGGCCGAGCGCGAACGGCTGGAGCGCCTGCTGTTGCGCACCCTCGGCCAGATGATGGTCGCCTGCGGTGCGCGCGAAGCTTTCGAGGAGGCTATCGCGCTAGGGCAGCGCATCCTGGCGCGCGACCCTCTGCGTGAGGAGATACACCGCGCATTGATGAGTTACTACTACCGGCTGGGCAGCCGGACCGAGGCGGTGCGCCAGTATCAACGCTGCCGCAACCTGCTCCGCGCCGAGCTGGGGATTGATCCTATGCCGGAGACTCAGGCGCTCTACCTGCAAATCGGGGCCGGCCAGGACGCGACCGCGCCGGGTGCGCATCCGCCACACCTGCAAGAGATCCTCACCCACCTGCGCGACGCGGTGGGGGGAATGGAGCGTATGACGGCTCAACTCAGCGCGGCGGTGAGCTTGCTGGAGCGCCTGAATTTCGCCGAGGGCCAGACTCTCACGGGCAGGTCGCCCGAACCGTAAAGGAAGCCGTGGGTATAAGCCCACCACCCGCTGAATGGTGTGAGACCTTTGTGAGACTCCTGTGAACCCCAGGTGAGGGAGAGGGGCTAGGCTGTGATCGTGAGGTCACAGCCTTTTTGATTCGGCGCGCCACAGGCGGCCAGATGGTGGATCGTTGAACGACGCCGACGCCAACTCTCCCAACGCCGGCGAAGCGCCACCGGACGAGTGGGAGCTTTTGCCAGGAGAGGACATGGAACTCGCCTTTGAAGAACACGCCCACTCGTTTGTCATGCGCATGTGGCTGGAGCCGAGCGTGGGCCGCCCGGAGTGGCGCGGCTGGATCCGGCATGTGCAAACCGGCGAGAAGCTGTACTTCCGCGATCCGAAGATGATCCTGCCTTTTTTGCTCCGTTTCCTGGAGGCAGTCTCCGATCAGGCCGCAGCGCACCCAGAGCGCCTGCGCGAGCTATGGCGCGCCCTCACCGAGCGCCTGCTTTCCGAGCGGGCGAGTAATTCGACCGAGGGAGGCAGCGGGCGATGAACGTCGAGAGTCTGCGGCACTTGCAGACTTCCCTGGCGCAGATCGAAGGCCAGCTCCGCGCCGCGGTGGCGCGTGCACGCGCAGCGGGCCACGACCCGACCGATGCGCTGCGCGGCCTGATTATCACCGAAGCCGAGGTCGATGCGCACCTCGCCAGTGCGCCGCTCGGCGGGCTGTGGCCGCCTGGCAGCGGGAGCAGCGCTGCCCAGGGTAGCAGTCAACGAGAGGCAAACGAAGACGCCAACCTTCCGCTCCCGCGACTGATGCGCGTCTTTGGGTTGACGGCGCTGGACCGCGACGTGTTGCTCCTGTGTCTAGCACCCGAACTTGACCGGCGCTACGAGCGGCTGTTTGCGTATCTCCAAGATGATGTTTCACAGCGGCGGCCTACCGTCAACCTGGTGATGAATCTCCTCGGCGACGACGTCTCGGCGCGCTTCGCCGTGTGGGAACGTCTCGCGTCGAACGCCCCGCTCCGCGCCAATCACCTGATCGACTGTCTCCCCGACCCCAACCAGCGCGAGCCGGTCTTCCTGGCGCATTACCTCAAGGTCGATCACCGCATCGTCGCACACCTGCTCGGCGACTCCACGCCGGACACCCGGTTGGGCGACGCAGTGGTGTTGGACGGAAGCACAGGCAAGGAAAACGCGCAGATGAGGGCCTTAAGCCCCTCGTCCAACGCGATTGCCCCTATCCGCGCGGCGCTGCCTGCCGCGCCGATGGTATATCTCTACGGCCCGCCAGGTGCGGGCCGGCGCGAGACGGCGGCGGCGCTCTGCTCAGAGGTTGGCCTGCCGCTGGTGAGCGCAGACCTGGCCCGGCTGGCGGCGCTGAACATCCCGTTGGGGCTGGCGTGGCGGCTGGCGGCCCGCGAGGCGCGACTTGCAGATGCAGCGCTCCTGTTGCACGGCTGGGAGGCGTGCCTGGATGACGACGCGCTCCCGCCGCCGGACCTGTGGGCGGCGCTGCTGGCCTACGAGCGCCCGGTGTTCCTGTGCGGGGTATCCCCCTGGGAGCCGCGCGACGCCATGCGTCCGCGCCGTTTGCTGCGCGTGGCATTGGACGCGCCACCCTATGAGCAAAGGCTGCGCTATTGGGAAGAGGATATAGCGCGCCATGCCCCTTCAGATAAGGTTTCTACGGCAGAGGCACGGTCCCACAGGGACTCCCTTCGGTCGCGTGCTGTGCCCTTACAAGGGGTGTTGGACGAACTGGCCGGCAAATTCCGGCTCACACCAGGGCAGATTGCAGCGGCGGCTCACACGGCGGCGGACCTAGCCGCCTCGCGTGGGGAACCGATCCAGGCAGCGGACCTGTACGCGGGCGCGCAGGCGCATTCCAGCGCGCGGTTGGGCAAGCTGGCAAGGCGGATCACGCCGCGTTTCGGCTGGGACGACCTGATCCTGCCTCCCGACCGGCTGATGCAACTGCGGGAGGTGTGCGCGCGGGCGCGCTTTGCGCATGTGGTCCACGACGCCTGGGGCTTCGGGCGCAAGGTCGCGCCGGGCCGGGGCGTGAGCGCGCTCTTCGCTGGCGAGAGTGGCACCGGCAAGACGATGGCGGCGGAGGTCATCGCCAACGATCTGGGCCTGGCGCTGTACAAGATTGACCTCTCGGCGGTGGTGAGCAAGTACATCGGCGAGACGGAGAAGAACCTGAGCGCCATCTTCGCCGAGGCGCAGGCGAGTAACGCGATCCTGTTCTTCGACGAGGCCGACGCGCTCTTCGGCAAGCGCTCCGAGGTCAAAGACGCCCACGACCGCTACGCCAACATCGAGATTGCCTATCTACTCCAACAAATGGAAAGCTACGACGGCGTCGCGGTGTTGGCGACCAACCTGCGCCAGAACCTCGACGAGGCGTTCACGCGGCGGCTGGACTTCGTGGTCGATTTCCCGTTCCCGGAGGTCGAGTACCGCGCGCGCATTTGGAAGGCGAACTTCCCCTCTGACGCGCCGCTCGCGCCGGAGGTGGACCTGATCGACCTGGCCGCGCGCTATCGCCTGGCCGGGGGCAACATCCGCAACGCAGCGCTGGCGTCGGCATATCTCGCGGCTGCCGACGGCGGCGTCATCACCATGGCACACCTGCGGCGCGCGATCCGCCGCGAGCATCAGAAGATGGGCCGGCTGCTCGACGACGAATCAGAAGCCGGTCTATGAAAGGACGGGTCGAGATGCCAGGAAGCAAATCACATGACATGAAACAAGTCAGGCGCACGCCGCGCCAGCCCGATCTGGGAGTTGAGGAACAGCCCAAGGCTGTCGGGCGTCCCCAGGCCGATGACCTGGCCGCCGAGGCGCTGCGCGCCAACCCCCAACTGGCCGCGCAGATGGGTGACGCGCAACGGGCGCGCGCCGTGACGGGGCTGCAAAAGACTCATGGCAACGCAGCAGTGCAACGCATGTTGCAGCGCCAGGAGGTGCCCGAAGAGGAAGAGCTTCAACTGAAGCCGGCTTCAGAAACGATGGTGCAACGCCAGGAAGTGCCCGAAGAAGAAGAGTTGCAAGCCAAGCCCGCAGAGGCCATGCCCGCGCCGGGGCCGATCCCCGCCGGGTTGACCGCCGCCATCGACGCGGAGCGCGGTAGCGGCCAGGCGCTCGATGAAGCGGCGCGCGCCGAGATGGAGTCGGTGTTGGGCGCGGACTTCAGCGGCGTGCGCGTGCATACCGGCCCGGAGGCGGACGCGCTCAACCGCGAACTGGGCGCGGCGGCGTTCACCACCGGACGTGACATCTTCTTCCGCAACGGGATGTACCAGCCCGGCAGCAGCGCGGGCCATGAGTTGCTGGCGCATGAGTTGACTCACGTGGTGCAGCAGGGCGGCGAGGAGGCTTCCGGGCCGCTGACGTTGGGGCCGGTCGGCGACGCCTTTGAGCATGAGGCAGACCAGGTCGCTGAGCAGGCGACGGGAGGCGAGGCGGCGGCCACCGCGTCACAGGCCGGCGCGGTGCAGCGCGGCCTTTTGGACCCGTCTCTCGGCACCTGATGATTAGCCGCCGGCTGAGGTCGGCGGGTTGTGAGAAGAAACGCGATGATCCACGACCTGGACGAGACGATTCGCAAGATATTGGTTGAGAAGGGCCGGCTCAACGCGGGCGAGATCGACATCACGTTCGACCAGCCCAACGGGGATTGGGCGGCAGGTCTCAGCCGGCCTACGATCAACTGCTGGCTCTTTGATGTGCGCGAGAACCTGGAACTGCGCTCCATGGAATGGGAAACCACGCGCGCCAACGGTAAGGGCCAGTTGCGCCTGCCGCCGCTGCGCTTCGACCTGACCTACCTCGTCTCAGCCTGGACGCGCAAGGTGGAGGATGAACACCTGCTGCTCTGGCGCGCGCTGGGCGCGCTCTGCCAGGCGGGTGCGCTCGACCCCGATCAATGTGAAGGGGCGCTGCGCGACCAGCCCTACGAAATCCCGATCAAGGTCGCCCAGTCATCCGAGGCAGTGTCCAACCTCACCGACCTGTGGAGCGTGCTCGACAACGAGATGCGAGCGGGTTTCATCGTAGCCGTGACGGTGGCGCTCGACGCCGACCGGGGCTTCGACGCGCCGCTGGTCTTCGACAAGAAGATCGCCGTCGGCCAGTCGGACGACCCGCCAGGCCAGAAGATGACCGTGCTCGACATCGAAATCCGGCAGCAGGTCGATAAAGATGCAAAGAAAGGCGACGCAAAGGAGGGCGATGGCTAGCGACCAGAGGCAACCCAATTGCGATGACCAAGATCAATCCGTCTTAAGCCAAATGAGCAGTACGGAAGGAGTTGAGTGATGCCAACCTATCTTTCGCCAGGGGTGTACGTCGAAGAAGTAGATCGCGGCACCAAGCCTATCGAGGCGGTGGGCACGGCAGTAGCGGCCTTCGTCGGTTATACCGAGCGCGCTGCCGATACCCAAGACGGCCAGACGGTCTCGCTTCTCGGCAAGCCGACCCTGGTCACCAACTGGTCTCAGTTCGTGCAGAAGTTCGGCGAGTTCGTGCCGAACGCCTACCTGCCCGACGCGGTGTATGGCTACTTCGCCAACGGCGGCGGGCGCTGCTACGTGGTGAGCATCAAGACGTTTGGCGCAGCCGTCGATGAGAGCATGGCGTCGCCGGCGAAGGCTACTATCCCCAGCGCCGAGGAGAAACCGGCGGGGCTTCTGGAATTCACTGCTAAGGAAGCCGGGCCGAGCGGCAACGCCGTCCGCGTGGAGGTCAAGCCCGGCGGCGAGGCGGAGGCGCCCACCTTCACCCTCACGGTGAGCATGGCTGGCCGCCCGCCGGAGACCTTCGAGGGCCTGACTTTCGCTAAGGGCGACCGCAACGTGGCGACGGTGGTCAACACGCAGTCACGGCTGGTCACAGTGCAGGTGTTGGGCCGGCCCGCCGCCAACGTGGTCCCTGCCGCCGGGGCATACGCCCTGGTCGGGGGCGAGATCAAGACGCGCGCGATCACGGTGCAGGACTACCAGGGCAGCGTGGTCGAGCGCAAAGGCATAGGCGGCCTGGAGCCACTGGACGACGTGACGATGGTCTGCGCGCCGGACCTGATGGCGAGCTACGTCGCTGGCGAGATGGACCTCACCGCGGTGCAGGGCGTGCAGCAGTCGATCATCGACTACTGCGACCGCATCAAATACTGCTTCGCCATCCTCGACGCCCCGCCCGCCATGTCGCCCGAACAGATCAAGCAGTGGCGCTTGCAGGTCAACTACGACAGCACGCGCGCGGCGCTGTACTATCCCTGGATCGAAGTCGCCGACCAGAGCGGCCAGAACGGGCGCACCAAGCGCATCCCGCCGTGCGGGCACGTCGCCGGCGTCTACGCGCGCAGCGACGGCGAGCGCGGTGTGCACAAGGCTCCGGCCAACGAGGTGGTGCGCGGCGCGCTCGGCCTGGAAGTACAGCTCACAAAGGGCGAACAGGACGGACTGAACCCCATCGGGATCAACTGCCTGCGCGCCTTCCCCGGTCGCGGCATCCGTGTGTGGGGCGCACGCACGCTTTCCAGCGACCCCTCGTGGCGTTATATCAACGTGCGCCGGCTCTTCAACATGGTCGAGGAGAGCATCGAGCGCGGCACGCAATGGGTGGTGTTCGAGCCGAACGACCCGAACCTCTGGGCGCGCGTCACCCGCGACGTGACCGCGTTCCTGCGGCTGGTGTGGCGCAGCGGCGCCCTGTTCGGCGCGACGCCGGAGCAGGCCTTCTACGTCAAATGTGACGCGGAGACCAACCCGCCTGAGGTCCGCGACCTGGGGCAACTCATCATCGAGGTGGGCATGGCCCCGGTCAAGCCGGCCGAGTTCGTGATCTTCCGCGTCAGCCAGTGGGCCGGCCCGAATGCGTCGGAGTAACCTGATCCTTCGATTCAAGTCGGCGGCGAATCGTCGGCCAACATGAGCACAAATGAACCCCGGCTTCAGCCGGGGGACTGAAAGCAAACCTTTGGAGGTGAAAACATGCCAGCACGGAAGACAGACCCACTTGTCGGTTTTAACTTTGGTCTCGAACTTCAGGGCGTCCTCACCGGTTACTTCACCGAATGCAGCGGCCTGGGGTCGGAGCATGAGGTGATCGAGCATAAGATCGTCGATGACAAGGGCCGCGAGATTGTCCAAAAAATCCCCGGTCGTCTGAAGTGGGGGGACATCACCCTGAAGCGCGGCATCACCAGCACCATGGACATCTGGGACTGGCGCAAGCAGGTCGAGGACGGCGACATCGAAGGCGCACGTCACAACGGGTCCATTTTCATGTTCGACCGGTCTTACGCGACGGTCGCGCAGTGGGACTTCGAGCGCGGCTGGCCGGTGAAGGTCAGTGGACCGAGCCTGAAATCGGACTCGAACGAATTCGGCATCGAGGAACTGACCCTCACACACGAGGGATTGCGGCGCGTGAAGTAACTTTTTTTCGCCCCCGCTGAAGTCGCGGGCTAATTCGCGGAGCCGGTCGCTTTGCTCCGCGATGAGCCGCCGCCGGAAGCCGGCGGGGTGTGCGAAAACCATGCGGACAAACAGGGATGAGCGTATGACGCTGCAAACCGAGTTCGCGTTTGTCTTGCCGAAGGGCTATCTCGACGAAAACGGCAACCTGCACCGCGAGGGCACCATGCGCCTGGCGACGGCGATGGACGAGATCGCCCCGCTGCGCGACCCTCGCGTGCAGGCCAACGAGGCGTATCTGGTCGTGGCGTTGCTGGCGCGGGTCGTCACGCGGCTAGGCAACCTGCCCGGCGTCAACACGCGCGTGATCGAGAACCTCTTCGCCGCCGACCTCGCCTATCTGCAAGACATGTACCAGCGAATCAACGACGCCGCCGCAAGCCGGGTCCAGGTCAAGTGCCCGCATTGCGGGCAGGAGTTCGAGGAGGCGGTTCCCTACCTGGGGGGATCGTAGGCTACCCCCTCGACCGCCTGCACGAGGAGGTAGCCTTCCTCGCCACCGGCCTGGGCTGGAGTCATGACGAACTCCTCTCCCTCACCCACGCCGAGCGCGCGCGGTGGGTGGAGCAGGTGAATCGCATCAACGCCCGGCACAATCAGGCGCTTGGCAGGCAGGCGCAAGAGGCATCGACGCCATGACCGACCAACCGCGAGCCGCAGGGACAAACACCCACGCGGCCCGCGCCGCCGCCGAAGCGGACCCGAAGGACGCGCGCGAACTGGCGCGGCGCGTGGCCGAGCGCGTGTGGCAGTTGTGGCGCGACGAATTACGCCGCGAGCGCGAGCGCCGAGGGCGCAAGTCGTAGGAGTCAGCAATGCCAAGAACGGGCGAACCGGTAGAAATCCATGCCAGCTTCCGTTTCACGGTGGAGATCGAAGGGGTCACATGCGCTGCCTTCACGGAATGCACACTGCCCAACCTGGAGGTCGAGACCACCGAGATCAAAGAGGGCGGCCAAAACGAGTACTCGCACCGGTTGCCGGGCCGGGTCAAGACCGGCAACGTCACACTGCGGCACGGCATCACCAAAGGGACGGAGTTGCTCACCTGGTACCTGGAAGTACTGAAGGGCCAGGTGAAGAAGGCCACCCATAAAGTCACCGTGGTGATGTACGACTCGACCCTGGAGCCGGTTGTGCGTTGGGAATTCGAGGACGCCTACCCGGTCAAGTGGACCGGCCCTACGCTCAAGGCGGACCAAGCGGCGCTGGCAATCGAGGCGCTTGAGCTGGTGCATCATGGCTTTTCGGTGAACGGGGCATGATTATTCGACGTCGTGTCTTCCGGCATGGGCTTATGCGGTCGCTGGGCGCGCGGCTGGCGAACTTCAGCCGCGTGCGCACGGACCGCTACACCCACCCCGCCGGTGAGCCGCCAGAAGCATCGCCGATCTGGCAGGAGGCGGCGGAGCGCCCGCTGGTGTGGAAGCTCCCGACCGGTGCGGTTCCTCAAGTAGGGCCGTTCGAGAGTGAGACGCCCAGCGCGCCGGCAATCGGGCCGGACCTGCTGGCGATCATGCACGATCACGCCGAACGGCGCGCGCTGGAGCGTGAGCAAGATCAGCCGCGCCTAGCGCAAGCGCCGGAGCTGCCGGCATCGTCGGCTACGCCGGTCCAGGCTGAGGCGACCCGGCAACGCCCAATGGCTTCGTCACGCCGGCAGGGAGCGCCCCAGGCGCCCGCCCAGGCGTCGGGCGCGCCGCTCACCCGGCGACGGCCTATGCCGGGGCTGCTGGAAGAGGTTACTCCTTCCCAGGCTGCGCGGTCGCAAGCTTCGGAAGCGCAGGGGCCGCCAGCGGTGAGCCTATCCGCGCCCCTACCAGCGGCGAGCGAACCTGCTCTCCAGCCAACGACAGTCGCAGAGCCAAGCGATGCGCCGACGTACCCTGAGCCGGTCGCGCCGCCATGGGATGACGGCGTTCTCGTCGAGTCGCCCAAGCCAGAGGCAGCGGCGGATGAAATCGAGGCGTCATCGGCGCAGCTCAAGACCCCCGATGTCTGGCAAGAGCCGGATTTGGAACCAGCGCAGCCGTTAACATGGGAACCCGAATCGACGCCGGAAGCCGAACCGCCGCCCAGGCCCAGCCCGACCGACAAGCCCGTTCCCGGCGAGACTCCACCCCCGCCCCGGCTGATCCCGCACCCTGATCTGGGTCAGAGCTTTCAGCGCGCCGCGTCATCGCCGCCGCCCCGACAAATCAGCCCAACGCGCCAGCGCGCAACGGGCGATACCGTCGCCAGAAAGTCGGCGTCGCCCTCACTTGTCGAGGGACCACCCCGCCAAGAGGTGGCCCCAGCGGAGAGTCGCAAAGGCGAGATGGCGCCGGCCTCGTCGGCGGCGCACGATGAGCGCGCGGAACCGATCCACGAGACACACACGGCTACGCCGGAGTCGCGCAGTGAGCCGGCGCGCCCCACCGCGTCGCCAGTGGAAGCGCATGACGAGCCGATAAGCCTGGAATATGAGCCGCTTCCGCCCATGCGAGAATCGCGCGGCGAGCCGCCTGAACCAGTGCACGAGATACCCCCAGCCATAGCCGAGGTACATCAGGCCCAGGCGCGCCCTCCGGTTGCGCCACCTTCTCGCCAGGAGCCAGCGCCTCAACCGGCGATGCGCGCGCCTGAGCGCCTATCCGAAAAGCCACAGGCTAGAAGCTCAAGGGCCTCGTCCAAAGTAGCCGAGGTGGGCGTCCGCGCCGGTCCCCAGCGGACCGAACCGCCTTCGTCCCCCCTTTCAAGAGGTGTCCCGGAGCAGGTCGAGTCGCTATCAAAGCAGGCAATCCCTGAGCCGGAAAGTGCGCAAGCAGTGCCGGAAGACACACCGGACCTGTACAGGGCGCTGGTCGAAGCGGGTTGGGTGCAGCCGGTTCCGGATGAAGAACCGATGGCTAGGACGACAGAGGCCGTCGATACAGATGTCTGGTCCGCCGCGCCGCCGCACGAGACGACCTCGTTGAGAACATCGCTGCCCGCGCCGCGTCCGCATGGCGCACGCGATGTTGCCCCGGCAGCCGGCCCCCCACAACCGCACGCGCCTCACCCTCCAGCGCCGCAACGCCGGGCAGTACCCGATACGCCAGAGGAACCGGAAGCAGACCTGCTGGCGCTGCTAGGGCTGCCGCCCGATACGCCTGTCGCTGGCTCCGAATCACCGCGAGCGGAGCGACGCGCTGCACCGCCGCCTCAGCGACCGGTCATGCCGGGCAGAGAGCAGCCGCCTGGCCGGCAGACTGAACCGACGACGCCCGCGCGAGAGGAATCCCCAGGCGCGGTCATCGCCGAGCATGGCCTGCCCCCGCTTGTCCACGCGGTGAGCCGGGCCGAGACGGGTCTTGTCAGCCGGGCGCCGGCCCTCGAAGCGGCAGAAGACGCGTCTACTGAGAGTGAAGGCGGCGCGCCGGGCGCGGGGCCGGACATCGAGAAGCTGGCGCGGGACGTGTACAGCATTCTGCGCGATCGGCTCCGCATCGAGCGAGAGCGTAGCGCGGGCCGGTGGTGAAGGGTGGCCGTTATCGTTGGTGAGGATTGAGCATGGCAATCAAAGCGACCAGGGGCGGGCTGGAACCCGCAGCGATCATTAACCTTCGCACCAACCAGGAAGTGCGCTGCATGTTCAACCCGCAAGAGTATACGTTGACCAAGAGCAACTCGTGGGAGCGCAAACCGGTCAGGGGCAAGAATGTGCCGAAGGTCGAGTTCAAGCAGGGCGGGTCGCAGACGCTCAGGCTCACGCTTCACTTTGACACCCTGGCCGAACGCACCGACGTGCGCGAGTTCACCGACCCGCTTTGGAAAATGATGATGGTGGACGAACAGTCCGAGAACCGGCGTTCTGGCAAGAGCGCGCCGCCGGAGGTGGCGTTTCGTTGGGGGCGGCTGTACTTCCAGGCGGTGATTACCAACCTGACCCAGAAGTTCACGCTCTTTATTGACGATGGGAAGCCGGTGCGCTGCACCGTAGACGTGACCCTAGAGCAGTTGATCGACGTGGATGACTACCGGCCTCAGCAACCCTCAGCCGGCGGCGCGTCGCAACGCGCCGAACAGACGGTCACGGCGGTGCAGGGCGACCGGATGGACAACGTCGCAGCGGCGGCGACCGGCGATCCGGGCGCGTACCGAGAGATTGCCGAGGCGAACAACGTCGATAATCCACTCAACGTCCGTCCGGGTCAAACGTTCCGGTTTTAGAGGCAAGCGTTGAGAATTCAGGGAGTCCGGGCGAGCTACCCGCCCCTGTAGCCAGCGTCGAGTAGCGAGAACCAAGATGCCAGAGGAAAGACGGGTCGATCAGATTACCATAAAAGTCAACGGAGCGGACCTGCCGCGCGAGTTGATGGATGTGCTGTACGAGGCAGTGGTTGACAGCAGCCTTCACCTGCCTGACATGTTCGTGCTCCGCTTCCACGACGATGGTTTGAAGTGGGTAGACGAAGGGCCGTTTGAGCCGGGCGCGCCGGTCGAGGTTGAGCTTGCCAAGCAGGGCGGCGAAACCGTGCGTGTGATGGCGGGCGAGATCACGGCGGTGGAGCCGGAGTATTCCGCCGATCTGACCGCGATTCTCACCGTGCGCGGCTACGACCGCAGCCACCGCCTCAACCGGGGCACCAAGACGCGCGTCTTCGTGCAGGTGACCGACGCCGACATTGTGCGGCAAATCGGGCAAGAGGCGGGGTTACAGGTGCAGGCCGAGAGCACGTCGGAGATTTACAAGCACGTCTTTCAGCACAACCAGACCGACCTGGCCTTTTTGCAAGAACGCGCCGCCCGCATCGGTTACGAGGTGTACGTGGACGACCGCACGCTGCATTTCCAGAAGCCCAGGGGCCAGGGCGGCGCGTTGGGCCTGGAATGGGGCGACACGTTGCGCGCCTTCCGCCCGCGCCTGACGGTGGCCGGCCAGGTCAATGAGGTGACGGTCCGGGGGTGGGACCCGCAATCGAAGCGCGAGATCGTCGGGCAGGCGACCAGCAGCGACACCGCCCCTGAGATCGGCCTGGGCGTGCAGGGCGGCCCGGCGGCGCAACGGGCGCTCGCCTCATCAGCGCGGCAGATCGTGGTGCGCCAGCCGGTGGCGACGCAGGCAGAGGCGGACACCGTGGCGCAAGCGCTGCTCGACGAGATCAACACCGGCTTTATCGAAGCCGAGGGCACGGCGCTGGGCGATCCGAGCCTGCTTGCGGGCCACACTGTCAACCTGAGCAAGTTGGGCGACCGGTTCAGCGGCAAGTATATGGTCACGGCGGCGCAGCACGTCTATACGGCGCGCGCCGGGGGATATGAGGTTCACTTCACGGTTGAAGGCGCGCGCCCCACATTGATGGCGGATCTCGTGAACGGCGCGCCGTCGCCGGAGAGCAACGGCGCGCGGTGGGGCGGCGTGTTCCCGGCAGTAGTGACCAACAACAACGACCCCGAAGACATGGGCCGGGTCAAGGTCAAATTCCCGTGGCTCGACACCAACCTTGAGAGCCATTGGGCGCGCCTGAGCGCGGTCGGCGCGGGCGACCAGCGCGGGCTGTTCTGGCTGCCGGAGGTCAACGACGAGGTGCTGGTCGCGTTCGAGCACGGCGATTTCAACCGGCCTTACGTCATCGGCGGCCTGTGGAACGGGCAGGACAAGCCGCCGGAGCAGGTGAGCGAGGCGGTGAAAAGCGGCAAGGTGCACACGCGGACCATCAAGACGCGCACCGGCCACGTGATCCGCCTGGTGGACGACGAGACAGGCGACCAGTTCATCGAGATACTCGACGCTGCCGAAGGGACGCACATCAAGCTGGATGCGAAAGGGAAGAAGCTGGAGGTCACCTGCAAGGGCGACATCTCCATCAAGGCCGACGGGACGATCAATCTGAAGGCGCAGCGCGATTTTTCGATTGAGGCGACCGGCGAGTTGAAGCTGAAGGGCCGCTCGGTGAAGTTGGACGGCGACACCAACACCGACGTGAGCGCTGGCGCGTCGCTGAAGCTGAAGGGCGCGCAACTCAGCGCCGAGGGCAGCGCCACTGCCGAACTCAAGGCCGGCGGCAATGTGACGGTGCGCGGTGCGCTCGTCCAGATCAATTAGGTACTCGGCGCTCGTTACTCGCTGCTCGTGTGGGAGAGTGTTGAGTTAAAAGCAAGGTCGTTGGTGGGAAGCAGAGTGAAAGAAATGGGAGCGGCAGGCTTTCGTTGAGCCAAGCTGCTGTGGCCATGGTAGAGTGACGATGGCGCAGGATACCCAATCGAGCAGCGAGGAACAAGCAACAAGGGCCGAGATGACCGGGTTTCGTGATTTGCAGATTTATCAGAAAGCGTTGGCTTCGGCAATAGCAGTGCATGAGATGTCGATGACACTACCTCAGTACGAATTATACGAAACTGGGAGCCAGATTCGGCGGGCAGCAAAATCGGTGGTCGCCAATATCGCCGAGGGCTATGGTCGCCGGCAGTATGCGCAGGAGCACTTGCGCTTCTTGACCTTCGCACTGTCTTCCTGTGATGAGGTGCGCACCCACCTTGACATACTGCACGGCACAAAGTCCATTTCGGAAGAACAATTCAAGTCCCTGGAAGACGAATTCGACCACCTGGGGCGGATGCTCAACAAGTTCATCCAGGGCGTGCGCCGCCAACACCTCGAAATCTGAGAGACGAGTAACAAGAGACAAGCACCGAGAAACGAGGACCGAGTATGCCCCCCGCAGCGCGCGTAGGAGACCCCACAGGACACCCCGGCGTCGTCACCGGGCCGGGTGTGCCGAATGTGCTCATCGGCGGGATGCCGGCGGCGGTGGTCGGCGACATGCACACGTGCAGTATGCCGCCTCCTGCCGGCCCGCATCCGCCGTCGCCCTTCCCGATGGGCAGCACAACCGTGCTCATCGGCGGGAGGCCGGCGCTGCGCATGGGCGACATGTCAGGGTGCGGCGCGCCGATTATCATGGGTGCGCCGACGGTGATGATCGGAGGATAGCATGAGCGAGATCGTAGGGCGCGGCCTGGCGTTCCCGCCCCGGCTGGACGACCGCAAGAGCATAGCAATGGCCGACGCCGACGCGGACATCAAACAGGCCATTTATATCATCCTGAACACCGCGCCCGGTGAGCGCGTGATGCGCCCGGAGTTCGGCTGCAACATCCACGAGATGATCTTTGCGCCGGCCAACGCGACGACGGCGGCGATGGTTGAGCGCTATGTAACCGAGGCCCTGGGCCGGTGGGAGCCGCGCATTCGCGTGCACCGGGTGACGGCGACGCCCGGCGCGACCGAGGTCGGCGAGCTGCTCATCGAGATCGTGTACGAGATCAAGGACCGGCATGACGTGCGCAGCCTGGTGTATCCGTTTTATCTGAACCCGGTGTGACTGGCCCTCGCCTGGCTCCCTGGGAGCTACAAAAGGGGATGAACAGGAGCGACATATGGCTTTGGAGACTCCCCGGTTGGACGACCGGACATTTGCAGACATCGTAGAAGAGGCGCGGCGGCGCATCCCGCTGTACTGCCCGGAATGGACCGACCACAACCTGAGCGATCCCGGCATCACCCTGATTGAGCTGTTCGCCTGGATGACCGACATCCTGCTTTACCGGCTCAACCGCGTGCCGGATAAGCATTTCATCAAGTTCATGGAACTGCTTGGGATGCGCCTGCGCGAAGCGGAGCCGGCGCGCACGCCGGTGACGTTCTGGCTCGCTGCGCCGCAGCCCACCGACATCAACATCCCCGGCGGTACCGAGGTCGCCACGACGCGCACCGAGACCGCGCCGGCCATCGTGTTCAGCACGGACGCCGACCTGCGCATCCATGTCCCGACGCTCCACAGCGTGATGTCAAGCCGGCGCGAGCAGGGCGGCGGGCGCAGCTTTAAGTCGCAAAACCTGACGCGGCTGGCGGTGGGTTTTGAAGGGTTCGCGGTGTTCTCCAACCCGCCGCAACCCGGCGACGCGCTGTATCTTGGCTTCAACGAGGACCTGAGCAACCACATCCTGGGCATTGAGATGGACGTAGAGACGGCGGAAGGCGCGGGCATCGACCCCTCGAATCCGCCGTATGTGTGGGAGGTCATCGGCGCGGAGGAACCGCAGCCCTGGATCGAGGCCGAGATTGACTCGGACACGACGTTGGGCTTCAACGTAGCGGGCCTGGTGCGGTTGCACCTGCCGCACATGCGGCGCGCCACCGTTGACAAGCAGGCAGGCTATTGGCTGCGCTGCCGGCTCGATCCCGCCGAGGGCGTGCGCAGTTACCGGGTCAGCCCCCAGGTGCGGCGGCTGGTAGCGGCGAGTTGGGGCGGCACGGTGGACGCCACGCACGCCGCCGCCGTGCGCAACGAAATCCTGGGCCGCTCTGACGGCTCGCCGGGGCAACGCTTTTTCCTGGAAAACACGCCTGTCCTGCCGCGCCTGCCCGGCGAGAACCTGATGGCGCGCTTCGAGGACGGGCGCGAGGAGCGCTGGACCGAGGTGCGCGACTTCGCCGGGTCGAAAGAGGACGACCGGCATTACACCCTCGACAGTAGCACAGGCGAGGTGCGGCTGGGGCCGGCGCTGCCGCAACGCGACGGGAGCGTGCGCTGCTACGGGGCCGTCCCGCCTAAGGGCGCGACGCTGGTCATGCGTGCCTACCGGCACGGCGGTGGACGGATCGGCAACGTGGCGGCGGGGGCGCTCAACGTGCTCAAGAGCGGCCTGCCCTATGTGGACCGTGTCAGCAACCGCCGCGACGCGCACGGCGGCCTGGACGCCGAGAATCTGGAGGACGCCAAGCTGCGCGTGCCGGGCCACCTGCGCTCGTTGGGGCGGGCAGTGACGGCGGCTGACTTCGAGTATCTGGCGCGCGAGGCCGCTCCGGGGCTGGTGAGCCGCGTGTTCTGCCTCCAGCCGCCGATGACCAACCTGGGCGAGATTAAGGTGCTGGCGATCCCACGTGTGCCCAGGCCGGAGGGCTACATCTCGCCCGATAGCCTGGCCCTGCCAGACGACCTGCGCAACCGTATCCGCGCCTACCTGGACGAGCGCCGCCTGCTCTCGACGCAACTGGACGTGCTCGCGCCGGCGTACCAATGGGTGCGCACGCGGGTGCGGCTGCGGGTGAGCGCCCACGCCGACCCCGATAGGGTGCGCGCGGCGGTGGAGGCGAGGCTTTTCGCGTTCCTGAACCCGGTCATCGGCGGGCCGGATGGTCACGGATGGCCTTTCGGGCGCGACCTGTATATCTCGGACGTGATGGCGGCTTTGCTCACGGTGCCGGGCGTGGATTTCATCCGTTCGGTGGAGCTGTACCCGGTCAGTTACGACCGGGGACAGTTCAGCCGGGGCGAAGCCGTGCAAGAGATCGCGCTGGTGACGCACGGGGTCGTCGCCTCGCATGAACACGACGTGAAGATAGAGTAGCCTCGGCACTCGTGACAGGTCAGCAGCAAGGATCGAGAGCCGGGAAGCGAGCATTGACCAGCGAGAAACGAGCGGCATTATGGAAGACCCACGAGCCATTTTCAAGATCACCGGGCCGAACCTGGACCGCGATCAAGTGACCGTCACGCGCGGCGGGCTGAAGGTAGGGCGCGTGGCGGGCAATGACTTGGTGCTGGACCACCCGCTCATCAGCCGCCAGCACATGCGCTTCGCTTGGCGGGACGGCGGCTTCTGGGTCGAAGACCTGGGCAGTCGCAACGGGACATGGATTGGCGACCGGCGGCTGGAACCCAATACGCCGGAGCGCCTCACGCCCGGTGACGCCATCCGCACCGGGCCGTATCTCTTCACCTATGAAGGGCTGGTCGGGGTAGGTCTGGTCGAAGCCGCGCCAGAAGGTGAAGCGCCTCCGGTGCACCCTCAACCATTGCCTTCGCCGCTGCCAGAGCAGCCCGTGTCCGAACCGAAACCGGAGGCGCGCGCCGAAGCGCCTGCGTTGCCGCCGCTACCTTCCCACCTGCCGGAAGGTTCCGATATCGAGTCGCCGCCGCCCCTGCCGAAGCCACAGCCCCCCGCAGCGGCGGAGCCGCAACCGATCCCATCGCCGCCGCCATCCCTCCCCGATGCGCCGTTCCTCCCGCCCAGCGAGCCGCCGCCCGCGCCGCCGCGGAATGGGGCCTATCCAATCGGCGTGCCGCGCGACCGGAGCAACTGGCTGCAATACCTGCCGAGCATCTACGCCGAGGACGCTTTCACCGGGCGCTTCCTGTTGATCTTCGAGTCCGTGATGGCGCCACTAAGCTGGATCATCGACAACTTCGATTTCTACCTGTCGCCGGAGACCACGCCGGTGGAGTGGCTGCGCTGGATGGCAAGCTGGTTCGACCTGTTGCTCCTGCCCAGCCTGAAGCTTGAGCAGCAGCAAGCGATCATGAGCCAGGCCGGGTGGCTGTTTCTGCGCCGGGGGACGCGCGCGGCGCTAGAGCGCTTGCTAGAGTTGTACTTCGGCGTCAAGCCGGAGATAATCGAGAATACGGGGCGGCCCTGCCACTTCACGGTGCGGTTGCCCCTGGGTCGGGGCGAGGCCGCGCTCAGCCGGGCGGTGGCCGAACGCCTGATCGAGTCGCAGAAGCCGGCGTTTGCGGGCTACTCCTTGGAGATCACATAGCGCGGAGGCAAGCAGTCATTTAACGCCGCAGAGGACACAGCGATTGGTTTCTTTATCTGCTTCGTGTACTCCGTGCGCTCAGTGGTAAGAATGGATTGGAGCGAGACACAATGACCGACATGGGACTGGTGGGACGCACGATTGACCACTACCGCATTGAGAAGCTGCTGGGGCAGGGCGGCATGGGTTCGGTGTTCCAGGCAGCGGACCTGCACCTGCAACGCCCTGTGGCGCTCAAGGTGATGCACGCGCACCTGGCCGCACGCCAGGAGTTCCAGCAGCGCTTCTTGCAGGAGGCGCGCGCGGCGGCGAAGCTGGATCACCCCAGCATCGTGCGCGTGCACACGTTCGGCCTGGAGCAGGGCCTGCTCTTTATGGTAATGGAGCTGATTACCGGCGGGAGCCTGCGCGGCTATCTGCAACACCTGTACACGCAACAGAAGTACATCGAACTGCCGGAGGCGGTGGAGCTGACGAGGCAGGTCGCCGAGGCGCTCGATTACGCGCATAAGCAAGGCATGATCCACCGCGACATCAAGCCCGATAACGTCATCCTGAAACTGGCGAGCGACAGCGGCGCGGGCGTGAGTCAGTTCCGCGCGGTGCTGACCGACTTCGGGTTGGCAAAGCTCGCCGAGGGCGGCGTGCAATCGGCGACGGGACAGCCGATGGGGACCTACCCCTATATGTCGCCGGAGCAATGCCTGGCCGAGGAGGTTGACGGGCGCACCGACATCTACGCGCTGGGGATCATGCTCTACGAACTGGCGGTCGGGCGGCTGCCCTACCAGCCCAAGACGATCACCGAGGCGATCCGAATGCACACGCGCGAGCCGCTCCCCGCCCCGACGCAGTTCCGGCCCGGCCTGCCGCCGGAACTGGTGCAGACGGTCCTCAAGAGCCTGCAAAAGAATCCGGCGGACCGCTTCAAGACCGCCGGCGAGATGGCGCGCGCCCTGCAAAGCGTGCAAAAGGCCATCGCCGGCGGCGGGGCTACCCTGCCGGAGACGCCGCCCACGCGCATCGATAGCCTGGCGACCTACCTGATGAGCCAGCCCATCGGCGCGCAGATGCCAGCGTACACGCCGCAGCCTGTGATGCCGGGCGAGGCCGGCAAGGACCGCCTGATTATCGTCGCCGAGGGGCAGACCACGCGCGCGTTCACGATCAAGCAGAACGTGATCCGCATCGGGCGCACCGGCGACAACGAAGTGGCGCTCAACGCGGAGAAGGTCTCGCGCAACCACGCGCGCGTCGAGCGCGGCCCTGACGGGCGCTACCGCATCACCGATTTGGGTTCCACCAACGGCACCTGGCTCGGCGACGCGCGCCTGCTCGCCAACACGCCGGAAGTGTGGGAGCCGGGCCAGATGGTGCGCATCGGCCCCTTCTGGCTGAAGCTGGAACAGACCAGCGGCCAGCCCATGACGCGCCAATACAGCGGCTCGCCGGTTGGCGCGGCCGGCAGCCTGATGCTCTCCAATCAGCCAGGCGTGACCGTGATGGAGAGCCAGACCGGCCAACTTGCGGTGGCGATGGCGCCGAGCAATGTTGACGTGGAAGCCGGCGGTCGCGCCGACATCCAGGTCGAAATCTTGAACCAGGGCGAGGTGGTCGATCACTTCTCGGTGGGGGTGCGCGGCTTACCGCATGAGTGGGTTACCACGCCGCCGGAGCCGCTGCAACTCCTGCCCGGCGACCGGGGCACGCTGCCGGTGAGTTTCCACCCGCCCAGAGCGGTGACCAGCGCCGCCGGACGGCACCGCTTTGAATTGCGCGTCAGCAGTCGAGAAAACCAGCGCGAGGTCGCCACGATGACCGGCGCGCTGCAAATCGCGCCGTTCCACGGCTTCACCACCGATTTCCAACCCAAGCGGCTGAAGGGTAAGGGCAACGCAGTGCTGGCGATCTCTAACAACGGCAACGCGCCCGGCAACTATGTGGTGAACGCGCGCGACCGCGAGGAGGGTTTAAACTTCGCCATCGGGCAGCGCCAGTTCAGCCTGGAGCCGGGCCAGACCGGGCATGTGCCCATCCAGGTCGCGCCCAAGAGCCGCTCGCTCATCGGCGCGCCGAAGCTGTTCCCATTTGAGGTGGCGGTGCAGACGCTTGAGGGTGGGCAACAGACTCAGGTGGGCGAGGTGGTCTCCCCGCCCTTGCTCCCGTACTGGGTGCTGGCCGCGCTTGGCTTTGCAATTGTCGTCTGCCTGGCGCTGGTGGCGTTGGGGCTGGGCAGCGGCGTGATCGAGCCGCCGGGCCGCAACGCGACGAACACCGCGGTTGCTGCGGCGAGCGGCACGGCGACCGTCGCGCAGGGCCTGGTCAATGCGCAGACCGCCGACGCGCTCAAGTTCGCCGCCACGCAAACCGCTGTCGCGCAGGCCACCGAGACCCAACTCGCGCTGACTGCACAGGCCGTCGGCGACGACGACGCCGACGGGCTGAGCAACCAGCAGGAAGCGGCCCTGGGGACCAACTCGAAGAACGCCGACACCGACGGCGACGGCTTGAGTGACGGCGTGGAAGTGAACTCCCTGGGAACCGACCCGAAAAAGCTGGACACCGACGGCGATACCTGGTCGGATGGGCTTGAGGTCAACAGCAAAGGCACCGACCCCAAAAAGCCGGATACGGACGGCGACGGCAGCCCCGATAATATCGACCCCAACCCTCTGCTGCCGCCGACGCTGACAGCCACAACATCGCCTACGTTGACGCCGACCATGCCGCCATCGCTGACATGGACGCCCTCGCCCTCGCCGACGCCGACCGTTCCGACGGAGACCCCCACGCTGACCCTCACTCCATCGTTGACGCCCACATCGGACGGCGGCGGAGGGGTTATTAACCCCGGTGTCATTGTCAGGCCAGGGGTGATTATCAATCCGGGGATCATCGTCGCGTTGTTCGGCGACATCAACGCCGATCTCGCCAAGTCGTTGAGCGCGAACCGGACCGTGTACTTCCTGAAGCTGGATGGGCCGGGCACAATCTGGGCGCAGGCCACCTGGGGCGGCTCGCAAGCTGACCTGGCGCTCATCATCAACGGCCCAGGACAGGAGGGTTATTATGCGCGCCAGGACGGCGGCAACGGTCTGAGCGTGGCTTATGACGTGACCCAGGCCGATTTCGACGCCGGGGCGATCTGGCGCGTCACGGTGGCGAGTTTCGGGGGTGGACAGACGGATAACGGCGTGATTAACCTCAACTACCCCGGCGGGGCAGTGCAGGATCAGTTCGCCATCTCGCCCAACTGGGGCAGCGTCGTGGCGGTGGCAAAGTTGGCAGGGCCGGGCACCATCTCCGGTTCAGCGACGTGGACGGGCGCGCCCGCCAATATGGCGCTCATCGTCAACGGGCCGGGGCAGGTGGGCTACTACGCCCGCCAAGACGGCCCCAGCGAACTCACGGTGGAGTACAACGTCACCGGCGCCGACTTCGCCACCGGCAACCAGTGGCGGCTGTCGCTGGTCGCCTTCGAGCCGCCCAGCATTACCGAAGGCACGTTGAATGTATGGTATCCTTAATGTATCCTTGAGAACGTGAAGGATCAGTAGATACCGCACATTCATCGCGTGCAGCGGAGAGGAGCGAATCTCATGGGCAGCCTTGACGGTATCAGCGTCGTCCTGTTTGTCGTGTTTGCACTCACGATCGCAGCCATGTACATCCTGGTCCGCCGCCAGCTTGCCCCAGTCGGGATGGTGGCTGGCATCGGCACGGTGGTCAACGTGATCGTGGTCATGTTGATTGCGCTGGCGGAAAACAACATGGCGCTACAGGCGATCATCGTTGGGTTGGTGGTCGGCGTGCTGTTCTCCGGCACGAGCGTGGCGATGGCAGCCTACTTCCGGGGCAACGAGTTGTCGCGCGCGCAGATTCGCCGGGACCTGGCCGCGAGCGCGCCGTCCGGCGGGGAACTGCCCACCGGCGAGCCGCCCAAGCCGCCCGCGTCCGACGAGGGTTGAGAGTGCCTGCTGTTCGCTGGGGGCGCGGTTCAGGACAGGCAGTAAACCTATCGTTCATGATGGCGCTGAAGCTTGCGTGTTAGCGCCGAGAAGGAGACTATGATGGCCGAACATCTCAAAAGACAGCCGAAGGACAAACGCACCAAGCACGGCGCACAAACCAGGGACATGCCCACCGAGACGCTTGCGCCCTTCAACCTCAGTCAGACCAACCTGCTCGATTTGCAGCGCGTGATCGGCAACCGGCGATTGCAGACGCTCCTGACACAGCGTGAATCCGCCGGCGATCACACCCCGCAATCTGACGAGGAAGCTGAGGCAACCGGGGCGACTGCGCCGCCCGGCCTCCAACCGCTGGGCACGCAGCCGATCCCGCAGCCGTCCACCGACACCGTGAAGGACGCGATCCGCGAGAATCGGATGCGCAGCGGGGCTGGAATGCCGCTGCAAGACCAGGAGCGCGGCGCGCTGGCGCCGGTCCTGGGCCATGATCTCAGCGCGGCGCGCGTACACGTCGATCCGGGAGCCGACGCACTGACCGACGCACTGGGGGCGCGCGCCGCAACGATTGGGAACGACATCTACGTCGCGTCTGACCAGTACAAGCCAGGGACAGATGACTATCGCCAACTCCTGGCGCATGAAGCGACGCACATCGCTCAGAGCGGCGGCCTTGAGGGAGAGGGACAGCTTATCGGCGATGTGGATAGCGCGCAGGAGCGCCAGGCCGGGAAAGCCGAGAACGCCGTGTCGCTTGGCAAGATGGTCTCTGTCAGGCCGAGAGCCGCCGCGACGCCGTATGTGCAACGCGCGCCGCGCCCGCTTCCACCAGACGCGGTCGCCATGACTTTCCCCACGCCGCTCGACTCTGGCCCCGTGCTGACTTACTGCGAACAGGCGGTCGGCGAGTGGCCTCTCGGTTTCTTCGGCGGTTATGAGGCATTATGGCCTCACATGTCCGCTCTGGAAGGCGACATCACGCAGATTTTCGGGAGCGGCTACTTCTCACAGCGCAACACCTCCTGGAGTGGTGAACAAACCTACGATGCGGGGTTCCTGCAACCTTACTACACCGTAACGGTGACGATCCGCCTGCTTGAAGATAACGTGCGCGAAGTCGGCGCGGGGGGCGCTGCGACCGTCGGCAGCACTTCCGGCGTGACGGCCACCGGGGGCAGCTCACGGGAATCGACCAGAACCACCACCGCCACCGGCAGTGCGACTGTGGGCGGGCAGCGCGGCCCTGAAACGGGGCGCGTCTCCGGCTCAGCCGAAGCGGGCGGGAGTGTGGAAGCCGGCACCACGCTTGGGCGGACGACGGGGGTCTCCATGGGCGGCGCGGCGACCGGCAGCGTGGGATCCGGGACAGCGCTGTACGAGTCCGACGTGTTCGCCGAGGTCAGGGTCCGCATCAGGCAGTGGGATTCGCTTGCCACCTATCATTCCCACAGTGAAACGAGGGTCATCCGGGTCGGCACGGCCAGGTACTCGCGCCCGACGTTGGCTGCGCCCCCGGCATCGCCCACGCCAAGTGCAACTCCATAAACAGGGCGGGGAATCTCATGAGCAACGAGCATGACGCATCAGGCTTCTTGGATGTGTACCAGTACGCCATCGGGCTACAAGCTGATGACTCGTTATCGGACGCGCGGAAAGCAAAGCTGGCGACCTGGTATGAGATGGCAGTGCCCGCCCAACTGCGGGAAGCTGTCGCAGCCGGCGAGATTACCGTCGAGATCGACGCTTATGCCTCAGCAACGGGTTCCCCGGAAGCGGGCCGGGCGCTCGCCCAAGAACGCGCGGCGCAGGTTCAGCGCATGATGCGCGAGATCGCGGGCGACCAGGCCAGGATGCAGGTGGCTGCACACGGCGAAGAAGGCGGCAGAGACGAGGTTGTGATCAAAATCCGAAGGTCATAAAGGATCAAGGCTACTCTGCGCGCAAGTCGGGGTCTGGATATGGGGGATGGCTTGACAGTCATCCCCCGTATGTTTCGCGCCCGTTACCCAACGGGCGCGCGTCGTTTTCCCATACAGCATCGGCGCGGCGATACGTGCTACAATCAAAACACCAACGCCGCGCCAACCGTTGAGAGAATGCCATGAGTCAGCCCGTCTTCCCGCCGCTAGGAACCGACACATCCCAAACGCCTACGCCGCCTGAGGGCGTCCCGCCTGCGCCGGCGCCGTTTAAACGAAAGCCAAAGCGGAAGCGCCGCTTCGGGTGCTGTGGCTGCTTTTTGATGGCGCTCCTGAGCGCCGGCGTCGTCCTGGCGGCGGTGTTGGGCGTGGCGCTGGTGCTGGGGTCGGTGTATCTGAGCCGGCTGGGCGAGCGCCTGGAGGCCGGCATCCAAAAACTCGAACAGGTCGATTCGCGGCAACTGTTCCAGAGCACGCGCATCTACGACCGCAACGGCGTAACGCTCTACGAGCTTTTTGAGGAGGGGCGGCGGCAGCTTGTCAAGATTGAAAGCGTGCCGCAACACCTCATCGACGCGACGGTCGCCACCGAGGACGACTCGTTTTGGGATAACCCCGGCGTTGACCTGGGCAGCATCGCCCGCGCGTTTATCCAGCTTCTTCAGGAGGGGGAGATTGTCTCCGGCGCGAGCACGATCACGCAGCAGGTGGTGCGGCAGCTTGCCTTTGAGTACGAATACCGCACCGCCGAGTCATGGCAGCGCAAACTTGAAGAAGCGCTGCTGGCGATGGTGCTCAGCCAGCGCAAGACCAAGAGCGAAATCCTGGAGCTTTACCTCAACGTCAGTTATTACGGCAACTGGGCCTACGGCGTCGAGACGGCGGCGCAGGTCTACTTCGGCAAGCCCGCCCGCGACTTGAGCATGGGGCAGGCGACGCTCTTGGTCGGGCTGCCCCAGGCCCCGGCGGACCTGGACCCGCTCTCGCCTGACCCGGCGGTGCGCCAGGCGGTTAAGGACCGGCAGCGCGTCGTGCTCGACCTGATGGTGCGGCATGGCTACCTCACGCAAGCGGAGGCCGACGCCGCCTACAACGAAGTGTTGGTGGTGCAGAATCCCAACATCCCGCTCAACGCGCCGCACTTCACCGTGTACGCCCAGGGCGAGCTTGAGAAACTGATGGAGGCCATCGGGCAAGACCCGGCGCGCATTCGCTCTGGCGGACTGGAGGTCTTCACCAGCCTGGACGTGCGTTACCAGGCGCTTGTCGAGCAGGTGGCGCGCGAGCAGGTGGCGGTGATGCGCGACGCGCACCACATGACCAACGCGGCGGTCGTCGTGATCCACCCGCCGACAGGCGAAATCCTGGCGATGCTGGGCAGCGTGGACTACGAGGACGAGCGCATCGACGGGCAGGTGAACGTGGCGATCTCCCCGCGCCAACCCGGCTCGTCGGTGAAGCCGATCAACTACGCAGCAGCGCTCGAACAGGGCTGGACCGCCGCCGATGTGCTCTGGGACACGCCGACCGTCATCAACACCAGCGTGGGAACGTACACCCCGCTCAACTACGACCGGACCTTTCACGGGCCGGTGCGGGTGCGCGACGCGCTGGCGAACTCGTACAACGTCCCGGCGGTGCAGACCTTGCGCCAGATCGGCATCCCCAACTTCCTGTCGATGGCCGCCCGCATGGGGATTCGCTCGCTGGGCACTGACCCGTCGAAGTACGGGCTATCGCTCACGCTCGGCGGCGGCGAACTCACCCTGCTGGAACTGACTCGTGCTTTTACCGTCTTCGCCAACGAGGGCAACCTGACGCCGACCGTCGCTATCCTCTGCGTGCTCGACAGCGAGGGCAACATGCTCTACCAGTACGAGGAGCGGTGCCCGCGCGGCGCTGGCGCGCCGACCACCGTCAACGCGGTGGCGCAGCGCTTCCCGGTGGTGGACCCGCGCATCGCCTTCATTATCGGCGACATCCTGGCCGACAACGCCGCGCGCACCCCGGCAATGGGCGCCAACAGCCCGCTCTTCACCGGCGACCTGCCGACCTCGGTCAAGACCGGCACCTCTGACGAATGGCGCGACAACTGGACGGTCGGCTTCACGCGCAACCTGGCGGTGGGCGTGTGGACCGGCAACAGCGACGGTTCGGAGATGGTGAACGTCTCCGGCTTGCAGGGCGCAGCCCCGATCTGGAACCAGGTGATGCTGGGCATTTACGCCAATCAAGACCTGCTCGCGGAACTGGCGCGCGACGGCGTCCTCACGCCTGACTACCGCCCACCGCCGGCGGGCATGAGCCGCCGCGAAGTCTGCCGCGTGGGGAGCCTGCGCGACCCGGCCACCGCGTGTTCATCGACCAGCGTCGAATGGTTCCTCGACAGCCCCGCTGCCGTGCCCCAGCCCGACGGGACGCTCGCCGCGCCGCAACCCTCGCCGACCCCGCCGGCCACGCCTGAAGACCCCGCCGCGCCGCTGGTGGTGGAAGTCAGCTACGGCGTGTGGGTCGCAACGGTGATCCCTATCCCGCAGGAGTTGCAGGCGGCGCTTGCATCTCAGCCCACGTCAGGCCCAGCGATGCCGCCGCCGCGCTATTGCATCGTGCCCGCCGGCTGGAAGGACCGGCCCGAAGCCGCGTCCCTCGTGCAGCAATTGTGGTTCATCGAGCCGCCGCCTGTGCGCGAGGACGAGGCGCGCGCACGCACGTGGGCCGAGGAGCGAAGCATCCCGGTGCTGCCGTACCTGCTCTGCGATGACGCGCTGCTGGCGCAGGCGTCCGGCGGCTTCAATGCCGGCGGCATCCAGGCGATCTGGCGCATCACCGAGCCAAAGCCCGGCGACGAGGTGCGCGGTGTGGTGCCGATTAAAGGCACGGCGCAGTTCCGCGCCGACGAGGTGCAGTTCTACAAGATCGAGATCGGGCAGGGGACCAGCCCCACCCAGTGGGTCACGCTCGGCGAGATTCACAGCCAGCCGGTCATCGATGGCGTACTCGAATACCTGCATTCAGACGCGCTGCCGGTCGGCGACTGGGTGATCTGCCTGGAACTAGTCAAGTGGGACGGCAACTTCCCGACGCCGGCCTGCGTGCCGATCAAGATCGTGCGCTGAGAGGCCATTTGAGAAGTCCGGCCATGGAAGTTTATTCAGGTTCCGCTAAAGTCGGCGGCTCATCCCCGGAAAGCCACGGCGCGGTGGGGAATTCTCCCCCGGCTTCAGCCGGGGGCACTCTTTTCAAACGGCTTCTGAGGCCGAGGTAAGACCACACAATAGCGTGGAGCGCCTGAAAGCCGGCGATAACACCCCGTATCTCAGCCGAGTCACCGCAATCCGTGGGCGAGGACAGGGGGCTTAAGCCCCCCGTCCAGATCGCAAGTGGGGCGCTCTCCTGCGCTCCATAAGAGGCGTATTGAGCGCGGCGCGTCTGCCATGTTACCAATGGTGGCTTTCTGCCAAATGCAAACTACGCTACAATACATACACGACTCCTAAACGCAATTCAAACCGGCAGGAGGCGCCACAGGGCCTCGTGGAGGGCAGGATGAGCGAGCCGGACAACCCGCCAGAAGAGCTACAACCTCTCTTTGAGCTGAAGTTTGAACCGATAGACGTGCCTCAGGGTTGGGTGCTGGCGCTTTACCGCCGGGGGGTCTATCTCAAGTCGCTTAAGCCGGGGCGTCATTTGCCGCTGATCGACTTCCAACCGGCCACCGACACCGCCAGGTTCGTTTATACCACCCCCGCACGCCATGAGATGATTTTCAAAGAAGTATACAGCGTCGAACGAATCCCGCTGGATTTCGTGTTGGGTGTGGAGTACGGCTTCGATCCCACCGACGTGCGCCCGGATGAGGCCGCCAGAATGATCGAGATGTCGGCGCAAGAACGCCACCAGATCGTGTACGATCAGGTTAAACATGCGCTTGAAGAAGTCACGGGGATTAATCCCGGCAGGCAAATCCTCACCAACCGGGCGTCGCTACGTATGGAGTTCGAGATTTTCATCCGTATCAACGATTACCTCCGCGACCGGGGCCTCCAGTTGCGAGGCGCGCCGGATATCCAGATCAAGGACGTTCGCTACACTTACGGCGACTCGTCAAGTATTGCGCCGCCGGAGCAACGCACGCCCTACGTCAGACCCCCCATAACGCCGCCCTTTAACGTCCTGAATGAAGCCGGGCCAATCGGCGCTCAGGGAACGGCGCAGCCCGACCAAGCCGCCGCTCCAACCGAAGCGAAGGGCGCGCCGAGCCAGGCGTCCACACATGAGGTCACGCCTGAGCCGCCGCCTGAGGGTATCCCGGAGGAGCCACCCGAGACGCCTGAGCCGACCCGGCCACGGGTGCCGGTGCGCGATATACCTGAGCCGACTGACACTGCCCATGCTGCCGCGCCAGAGGCCGAGACTGAGCC
>DAOTXU010000015.1:0-11873 GCA_034435135.1 Anaerolineae bacterium
GCGCAGGCAACGCCGCGTTCAACTGCCCCGGCGACAACGTGAATGGCTTCTCCTGGGGCTGGGCGCTCAACGTGTACGCGATTGTGCCGCCCCACGTGGTCGAGCGGCAGCCCTTCCCGCGCGGGCTGGTGACGCTGCCCAACACCTTCATGCTCCGGGTCGAACCCGCCTTCTCGCTGCAAGGCGGCCCGAACGGCCCCGGCGGCGAGGGCGGCTTTTGGAGCAACGCGGTCGGCACGCGCGAACAGCCGATTCACGGCGGTGAGTTCGGCGTCATCGACGGCATCGCCAACTACTGCCTGGGGCTGCGCTGGCGGCGGGTGTATGCGCAGAGTTCCTTTGGCCCGGTCGAACCCACGTGCTGGTTCTTCGACGAGCGCCCCTGGAATCTGGGGCAGGATTACGGCTATGGGACGATCGAGAACATGTCCTGCAACACCTGGCCGGCGGCGATGGCGCTACCCTGACCACCCCCTTGAGAGCCACGCCCCAGTGGCGCACCACGTACATCAGTTCGGGAAGGTCGCGCCACGTCGCGCGCTCTGTGTGGGCGCGCGTCCGGCCACGGCAGGCTGCGCGCAGCGTCCACGCCGGCGTCGAAAGCATGGCAACGAGCCACGCAGCGCTCGCCACAAGCAGCGCAAGGATGGCCAGCGCCAGCCGCAAGAACGCGACAGCTTCCACACGCGGCTCACCATCGACCCAGGCCACGATTGCCGCAAGACCGGGCGCGATAAAGGCGGCGACCTCGCACGCCTCGCGGAGCCGGGCGCGGCGTACCCAGCGGGAGAGGTTGAGGGTCATGATTGAGAGCGCCCAAACCAGGGCGAAAGACCAGGATAAGGTCGCAACAAGCAACGCGGGCATTGCCGCCAACAGCGCCCGGCGCAGTAAAACGGGCTTGAGGCGGATCACAGCGACCTGCTCTCTCCATGCTCGGGGTGGTTCAAAGCGTGTTTCACAGCCTTGGCCGTCAATCATCGTGGAATAGACCCCTCCGGAGAAGGTGCTCGCGCGTGGAACCCCACCACATACCAGTGTCGCACAAGAGTGCGTTCGAGTCCATAATCGGTGCACCAATGCCTGCTTGACTGCGCCAAAGCAGAGGGGCGCACCCTTCAACGTTTGTATGCCAGGGCGCAAAAGGCTATAAAATGGGTTACAGATTGAAGCAGCGTGCTCTGAACCTCACTCTGGCGATTGGCGCGCGACTCGAAGTGGCGAAGCTCGCCCAAGTACGCCACGTGAGGGTGATAGATATCACCGCTCTGTGGGAGATCAGCACGTCGTCTTGCCGGGAATGACGACGCCGGGGTTTTTCAGTTCCGTGCCCGCCTGTACCTGGATCGGCGATGTGCGGCTGGGAAGAGACAAGGACAACCGATGCAATGAGGCTGCGTGACACGATGCCCGGCATGGTCAAGGTGGTTTGTGCGCTGCTAGCCCTGTTGGTTCTGGTTGGTTGTGCGCCTACATCACAACAACCGGTCATCCGCCTGTCCGCGCTGGAACCGCTGCCGACCCCGTTGGAGGCCGAGATCGTCCCCCTGCGGGTCTCCGTCGCCGCCGTCATCTCCCCAAAAGGCACGGCGGAGAGCTACCGCCTCCTGCTCGATTACCTGGCCGACCGGCTGGGCCGCCCGGTGGAGCTGGTGCAGCGGCAGACCTACGCCGAGACCAACGCCCTGATTGAACAGGGGGCGGCGGACCTGGCCTTTGTCTGCACCAGCGCCTACATCGCCGGGCGCGACGACTTCGGCATGGAACTGCTCGCCGCGCCGGTCGTGAACGGCGAGACGGTCTACTACTCGCTGCTCATCGTCCCGGCGGGCAGCCCGGCGCAAAGCATGGCCGACCTGGAGGGCAAGGTGTTCGCCTTCACCGACCCGATGTCCTTCAGCGGGCGGGTGTACCCCACCTACCTGGTGCAGCAGTTGGGGCGTGCGCCCGACGCCTTCTTCGCGCGCACGTTCTTCACCTACAACCACGACGACGCCATCCGCGCGGTGGCCGCCGGCCTGGCCGACGGCGCATCGGTGGACAGCGTGGTGTACGACTTCGCGCTCGCGCGCGAGCCGGCGCTGGCGACGCAGGTGCGCGTGATCCACCGCTCACCGCCGTTCGGGATGCCGCCGGTGGTCGTCGGCCCCGGCGTGCGCCCGCAGGTCAAGGCCACATTGCAGGCGCTGCTTCTGGGCATGGCCGACGACCCGGAGGGCCAGGCCGCGCTGCGCGCGCTCGGCGTGGAACGCTTCGCGCCCATCGAAGACCGGGCTTACGGGACGGTGCGCGCGCTCATCAAAGCTGTGGGAGCGCTTTCCCTATGAAGACACTTCGCCGCTGGTTTGCGCGCTTCTGGGCCGTCGCCGGCGCGGTCAACATCCGCGTCAAGATGCTCGGCATCGTGCTGGCACTGGTGCTGCTGCTGGGGCTGACCGTCACCGCGCAGGTGCGCGCGATGCTCACCCAGGCGATGGACACGCAACTGGAGGAACAGGCCGTCTCCGTCGCGCGCGACGTAGCGGCGCGCGCCACCGACCTGATCCTCATCAACAACACCTACGCCCTGTACCAGTTGTTGCAGGACATGAAGGCCAACAACCCCAATGTCCGCTATGCATTCATCGTCTCACCTGATGGGCAGGTGCTCGCGCACACGTTCGGCGCGGGGTTCCCGGCGGCGCTGCGCGACGCCAACGCCGCCGCGCCCGACGCGCACCACCAACTGGCGGTGCTTGACACGGATGAAGGGCGGGTGTGGGACGTGGCAGTGCCGGTCTTCGAGGGCCGCGCCGGGACGGCGCGCGTGGGGCTTTCGGAGGCGAACGTGCGCCGCACGCGCGATGCGATCACCGGGCAACTGCTGCTGACGACCGTGCTGGTCTCGGTGGCCGGCGTCACGGCGGCGACGGCGCTCACCTGGGCGCTCACGCGCCCGATCCTGGCGCTGGTGCGCGCGACGCAGGCGGTGGCGCGCGGCGACTTCAGCCCGCGCGTGCCGCGCTGGGCCGACGACGAGATCGGCGACCTGGCCGACGCTTTCAACGCGATGACGGGGGCGCTGGCGCAGGCCGAGGAAGAGCGCGCCGGGCGCGACCAGCTTCGCGCGCAGTACGTCAGCGGCGTGATCGCCGCGCAGGAGGAGGAGCGCCGGCGCATCGCGCGCGAGTTGCACGACAGCGCGAGCCAGACGCTCACTTCGCTGGTAATCGGCCTGCGCGGGCTGAGCCAGACGTGCGACCGGCCCGAAGTCCGCCAGCACGCCGAGGAGCTGCGCGCGGTCGCCGGGCAGACGCTCGAAGAGGTGCACGCGCTGGCGCTGCAACTGCGCCCCCGCGCCCTGGACGACCTGGGCCTGGCGGCGGCGCTGGAGCGCCACGTCGCCGACTGCCGCCGGCGCTACGCGCTCGACATCGACCTGGCGGTGCACGGCCTGGAGCGGCGGCTGCCGCCGGCGGTCGAAACCGCGCTGTACCGCATCGTGCAGGAGGCGCTGACCAACGTCGCCCGCCACGCGGGCGCGCGCACTGCCAGCGTCTTGATCGAAAGGCGCGGGCGCGCCGTGCGCTTGGTCATCGACGACGACGGCGCCGGCTTCGACCCGCGCGCCGCCGGCGGGGACGGCCATCTGGGGCTGTACGGCATCCGCGAGCGGGCGGAACTGCTCGGCGGGGCGATGACCATCGAGTCAGAGCCGGGCCGGGGGACGAGCCTGTTTGTGGAGATTCCGCTCCCGCCCGACGGAGAGGCGCATGGGACAGATCACCGTTTTCCTGGTTGACGACCACGCGGTGCTGCGCGCGGGGCTGCGGCTCCTGCTCGACGCGCAGCCCGATATGCAGGTGGTCGGCGAGGCGGGCGACGGGAGCGAGGCGCTGGCGCTCGCCGCCCGGCTGCGCCCCGACGTGATCCTGCTCGACCTGTCCATGCCCGGCCTGGGCGGGCTGGACGCGCTCCCCGCCCTCCGTAAGGCCGCGCCGGGGGCGCGCGTCGTGGTGCTGACCATGCACGACGACGAGAGCTACCTCCGCCAGGCTTTGCGGCGCGGGGCCGCCGGGTATGTGCTCAAGAAGGCCGCCGACGTGGACCTGCTCTCCGCCGTGCGCACGGCAGCGCGCGGCGAGGTCTATGTCCACCCCTCCTTGCAGCGGGCCTTGCTCGAAGACCTGCTCCCGCCGTCGGACGAGTCCGCCAACCCCTGGGAGGCGCTCAGCGAACGCGAACGCGAGGTCCTCGCGCTGGTGGCGCGGGGCCACACCGCCGCCGAGGTCGCTGCGCGCCTGAGCCTCAGCTCCAAGACGGTCGAGACGTACCGCGCGCGCGGCATGGAGAAGCTGGGGCTGCGCTCGCGCGCCGCGCTGGTGCAGTTCGCGCTCCAGCACGGCCTGCTCACCGACAACCCCCTCGATTGAGCTATTCCCCCACTGTGTCGGGAAAACCCTGACAGAATCCGCGACGAGATGCGGGCTTCTCCCGCTCCCCAGGCCGCCGCCTTTCCCCTATAGTGATTTCAACCGCACATCCCGCCCGGTGACGGGCGTCTATGAGTCGGCCAGGAGCAAGGAGAGAAGCATGAGGGACTCACCGAACGGCAAACAACGTCCATCGATGGGCCGACGCGACTTCCTGCGCAGCCTGCTGGGCGAGCCGCGCGCGGACCGGCGCGCCGATACCGGCGAACTCGACGTGCTGGAGCGGATGCGGCGCGAACTCGTGCGCGCGCTGGAGAGGCCCCGCGCCGCGCGCCGCTGGGTGATGGTCATCGACCTGCGCAAGTGCGTGGGCTGCCACGCCTGCACCATCGCCTGCGTCGCCGAGAACAAGCTGCCGCCGGGCGTAGTCTACCGCCCGGTGCTGGACGAGGAGATCGGGACTTACCCCAACGTCACGCGCCGGTTCATCCCCCGACCCTGTATGCAGTGCGACGAACCGCCCTGCACGCCGGTCTGTCCCGTCAACGCCACCTACACGAACGAAGATGGCGTGGTGGTAGTGGACTACGAGCAGTGCATCGGCTGCCGAGCGTGTATCGCCGCGTGCCCTTACGGAGCGCGCACGTCGGACTTCGGCTACACCTACACCGAGGGCACACCGGTCGCCGAGGGGCTGATCGTGGGGCGCGAGGCGGCGGACGACTACGAGCGCGCGTCCAACTTCGAGTACACGCGGCAGTACGCGCGCGAGGGGCACGGCTCGCCGATGGGCAACGCGCGCAAGTGCCACTTCTGTCTGCACCGGCTCGCGGTCGGCGAACTGCCGGCGTGCGTCACCACCTGCATCGGGCGCGCGACTCTGTTCGGCGACGCGAACGACCCTGACAGCCTGGTCGCCGAGATGGTCGCGCAGCCCAACGCCATCCGCCTCAAAGAGGAACTGGGCACGCAGCCGCGCGTGTACTACCTGGTCTGATAAGGAGCCGGACATGGTGAAGAAACTGCTTTACGTGCTGGCCCTGGTCGCCATAGTGTTTGGACTGTACGGCTTCTACAGCCGGCTGTTCGTCGGCGAGCGCGACGTGGCTTACGGCTCGTATGTGACGTGGGGCCTGTGGGTCGCCATGTACCTGTTCTTCGCCGGCGTCGCCTCCGGCGCGTTCATGGTCGCCACGCTCGACTATCTCTTCCGGGTTCCGCTCTTCAAGGGGACGGGCAAGTACGCGCTGTGGGGCGCGCTGGTGACGTTGCCGGCGGCGCTGGTCTCCATCGGGATGGACCTGGGCCACATGGAGCGCATCTGGAAGGTGTACCTGCAACCCAACTTCAACTCGCTGCTGGCGCAGATGGTGTGGGGCTACACGCTCTTCGGGCTGGTAATCCTGGCCGCGCTGTGGCTGACCCGGCGTGAGGCGGAGAACCCCCCGCTCGCGGTCAAGGCGCTGATGGTCGCCGGCCTGATCCTGGCGATCTTCGTCAGCGGCGGCGTGGGCGCGTTGCTGGGCGTCAACGCCAGCCGCACGGTGTGGCACGTCGGCCTGCTGCCGGCGCAGTTCCCCATCTTTTCGCTCGCCACCGGCGTCGCGCTCATGCTGGCCGTCCTCGGCCTGTTCGGCCCGGCGGGCGACCCGCGCCGCGGGCGGCAGCTCAGGGCGCTGGGCGTCGCGCTCATCGCGCTCCTGCTGGTCAAGACCTATATTGTGTGGGCCGACTTCTCGCAGTCGCTCTACGGCGGCATCCCGCAGAACGTGGACGCCATCAACCAGGTGCTGTTTGGCCCGTACTGGTGGGCGTTCTGGATTTTGCAGATCGTCGTCGGGACGGTGATCCCGGTGATCGTGCTGGCCGTGCCGAGGCTGGCGCAGGACGGCGCGTGGGCGGGCTGGATGGGCGTGCTGACGCTGGTCGGCTTCGCGGCGGCGCGCGCGGTCATCATCTTCCCCGCGCTGACTGTGCCCGAACTGGAGGGCCTGACCACCTCCTTCACCGGCCCGCACCTCTCGTTTGACTATTTCCCCAGCCTGATGGAGTGGTCGGTGACGATGGGCATTGTCGGGGCGGCGACGCTCGTCTTCCTGCTGGGCATCGACCGCCTGCCGATGTTTGCGAAGAAGACGGAGGTGGCGCAGTGAACGACAAACCCCACACGCCTGAGGGGTGCGGTCTCTCCCGGCGCGACTTTCTGAAGGTCAGCGTCGCCGCCGGCGCAGCAGCGGCCTTCCTGGGCGCGCTGCCCGGCTTCGAGCGGTTGCGCGCGGCGCAGGCGCAGGCCGCCGAAGGGGAGTTCGTCTACCCGCTGGCGCAGCCGGAGAATCAGGTGTACACCGTGTGCCTGCAATGCAACACCGGCTGCGGCGTCAAGGTCAAGCTGCTGGAGGGTGTGGCGGTCAAGATCGACGGCAACCCCTACAACCCGATGGCGATGTACCCGCACCTGGACTACGCCACCCCCGTCGCCGCGATGGGCACGGTGGAGGGCGCGATCTGCCCGAAGGGGCAGGCCGGGCTGCAAACCGTGTACGACCCCTACCGCCTGGTGAAGGTGCTCAAGCGCAAGCCGGGCACGCGGCGCGGCGCGGGCGAGTGGGTCACGGTCTCGTTCGCGCAGGCGGTCGAGGAGATCGTCGAGGGCGGCGACCTGTTCGGTGAGGGCCACGTACCGGGGCTACGCGAGTCCTACGCGCTCACCGACCCGGCGCTGGCGAAGGCGATGGCGGCGGCGGTCAAGGCCATCCAGGGCGAGAAGGACCTGGACGCCCGGCGCGCGAAGGTCGCCGAGTTCCAGCACACGTTCGCGGACAGCCTGGACCTGCTCATCGACCCCGAACATCCCGACCTGGGGCCGCGCAACAACCAGGTCGTGTTCGCCTGGGGCCGGCTGAAGGACGGGCGCGCGCACCTGATCCGCCGCTGGATCGGGCCGGGCTTTGGCTCGGTCAACGCGCACGGCCACACCACCGTGTGCCAGGGGAGCCTGTACTTCACCGGCAAGGCGATGTCTGAGAGGTTCGTGGACGGCGCGTGGACCGGCGGCGACAAGTTCTACTGGCAGGGCGACGTGGGCAACAGCGAGTTCGTGATCTTCGTCGGCGCGTCGCCGTTCGAAGGCAACTACGGCCCGCCGCTGCGCGCGCCGCGCATCACGACCAACAGCGTGTACGAGGGCATGAAGTTCGTCGTGGTCGATCCGCGCCTCTCCAAGACGGCGGCGAAGGCGTGGAAGTGGCTCCCCGCCCGCCCCGGCACGGAGGGCGCGCTGGCGCTGGGGTTGATCCGCTGGGTCATCGACCACGCGCGCTACGACGCGCGTTACCTCGCCGCCGCCAACAAGGCCGCCGCCGAGGCCATCGGCGAGCCGACGTGGACCCCGGCGACCTGGCTGGTCAAACTCGACGAGGAGGGCAACCCCGGCAGGTACCTGCGCGCCAGTGAGATCGGCCTGCGCGAGATAGAAGCGCGCCCGCTCTCCACCGACCCGGAGAAGACCTTCGCGTTCGATTACTTCGTCGCGCTGGTGGACGGCGAGCCGGTCCCGGTTGACCCCTACGCGACCGACCCCGAAATGGCGGTCGCCGGCGACCTGTTCGTCGATGGCGTGGCGCTCGGCGACTCTACGGTCAAATCCGCCTTGCAGGTCATCGCCGACTCGGCGCGCGAGCACACGCTGGACGAGTGGGCCGACATCTGCGGCGTGAGCGCCGCCGACCTGGAGGCCATCGCCTACGAGTTCACCGCGCACGGCAAGCGCGCCGTCGCCGACATCCATCGGGGCGTGTCGCAGCACACCAACGGCTTCTACAACGTGCTGGCCTGGTACACACTCAACGCCCTCATCGGCAACTACGACTGGGCCGGCGGGCTGGTGAGGGTCAGCACTTACCGCGCCGACGGCAGCAAGGCTGGGCAGCCGTTCGACATCAACCAGGCGGATGGGAGACAGGCCCCCTTTGGCACGAGCATCATCCGGCACGGCGAGAAGTACGACCGGCACACGCTCTTCCTGCGCGACGGCTACCCGGCCCTGCGCAACTGGTACGACCTGTCCAGCGACATTTACCAGGAGATCGTGCCCTCCATCGGCGACGCCTACCCGTACCCGGTCAAGGCGCTGATCCTGTACATGGGGTCGCCGGTGTACGCGCTGCCGGCGGGCAACACCAACATCCCGGTGCTGGCCGACCCGGAGAAGCTGCCGCTCTTCATCGCCATCGACCCGTTCATCGGCGAGACGAGCATGTACGCCGACTACATCTTCCCGGACACGATGTACCTGGAGCGGTGGGAGTTCCAGGGTAGCCACCCCAGCGTGCCGTTCAAGATTCAGCCGGTGCGCAACCCGGCGATTGACCCGCTCACGCCCGACGTGACCGTCTACGGGCAGCAGACGCCGCTCTCGCTGGAGGCGTTCCTGCTCGGCGTGGCGGAGAAGCTGGGGATGAAGGGATTCGGCCCCGGCGGGTTCGGCGACTACGGCGACCTGGCGCACCCGGACGACTTCTACCTCCGCATGATGGCAAACCTGGCCTTCGGCGAGAAGGAGGACGGCTCCGACGCTGCGCCCGACGCGGACGAGGAAGAGATGCGCATCTTCACCGAGGCGCGCCGCCACCTGCGCGCGAGCGTCTTCGATGCGGCGCGGTGGGAGGCGCTCGCCGGCGACCTGTGGCCGAAGGTGGTCTACGTGCTCAACCGGGGCGGGCGCTTCGAGAACTATGCGCAGGGCTACAGGGGCGACCAGGTGGCGCACCCCTACGGCGCGATGGTCAACATCTACCAGGAGAAGACCTATGACACGAAGAGCGCCATGACCGGCGAGCACCTGGCCGGCTATGCGCGCTACTTCCCCGGTCCTTTCGCCGTGACTGGCGAGCGGCTCACCGACGAGACGGACGGCTTCGACCTGCGGCTCATCACTTACCGCGAGATCGCGCAGACCAAGAGCCGCACCGCGTCCAACTACTGGTTGCTGGCGACGTTGCCGGAGAACTTCGTGCTCATGCACGCCGCCGACGCCGAGGCGCGCGGCCTGCGCGACGGTGACCTGGTGAAGATCGTCTCGCCCACCAACCCGGACGGCGTCTGGGACCTGGCAAACGGGAACACCAAACCGATGATTGGCAGGGTGAAGACCACGCAGGGCCTCCGCCCCGGCGTGATCGGCTTCAGCCTGGGGTTCGGGCACTGGGCCTACGGCGGCGTGGACGTGACCATCGACGGCGTGACCGTCCCTGGCGACGCGCGGCGCGTGAAGGGTATCCACGCCAACGCCGCCATGCGCGTGGACCCGTACCTGAAGAACACCACGCTCGTGGACCCGGTGGGCGGCAGCGCGGTGTTCTACGACACGCAGGTCAAAGTCGTCAAAGTGTGACACAAGGGGCGGCGCGAGCACGCCGCCCCCAGCATCGTTGTTCACGGCAAAGCAAGGAGCGCGCAATGTCGCCCGACCTGGATACGCTGCTGCGGCAGTCTGAAGCGCTGCACCGCCACCTGTGCCCGCGCCAGGTGCTCGGCGTGCGCATGGGGGTGTACGCCGGCCAGATGCTCGGCCTCGACCTGCCGCAGGCGGACAAGCGCCTGCACACCTTCATCGAGACCGACGGCTGCTTCGCCGACGGCGTGTCGGTGGCGACGGGGTGCTGGCTGGGCCACCGCACGCTGCGCCTGGTGGACTACGGCAAGGTGGCGGCGACGTTCGTCGATAGCCAGACCGGGCAGGCGATCCGCATTCGGCCCCACTTGCAGTCGCGCCAGCGCGCCGCCGCCTACGCGCCGGACGTGGCCGACCGCTGGCGCGCGCAGCTCGTCGCGTACCAGGTCATGCCCTTCGAGGCGCTGTTTGAGGTTCAGGCGGTCGCGCTGAACCTCTCGCTGGAGGCGCTCATCAGCCGGCCCGGCGTGCGCACCAACTGCGCCGCGTGCGGAGAGGAGATTCTCAACGAGCGCGAGGTCATCCTGGGCGGGGAGGCGTTCTGCCGGGGCTGCGCCAGCGAGGGCTACTACCGGGCCATGGACGGCGCCTTCGCCCTGACGCCTGCGGTGGGCGCGCTCTTTCTGAGCCGGCAGCCCGCATGACCGGGAACGCCGGGAGTACCCCTCGCGCCGCCGGCAGGCTGGCTATGAACTGATTCAAACTTACGCCAACAGCTGGCCGTGCTAAGAAAGTGTTTGAAAAGCCCTGTAGTGGACCCCAAGAACTGGACACCGGGCTTAGGGGGGAGTAGAGGCCAGGAAAGGGGAACACGAGCATGAGCAAACGACGGACCTTTACCGCTGCGTTCAAGGCGCGCGTGGTGCTGGAGCTCCTCGCCGGGCAGAAGAGCATGGCGCAGGCGAGCCGGGAATACGGCATCAAGGACACGGTGCTGTCGCGGTGGAAACAGGAGTTCATCGCGCGCGCGCCCCAGCTCTTTGAGCGCGGCGCGGGGTGCAGTGAAGAGGCGGCGCGGGTGGCCGAGCTGGAGCGCATGGTAGGCCGGCTGGCGCTGGAACTGGAGGTGGCAAAAAAGGCCTCGCGGCTCTTGACCTCGCCACGGCGCAGCGACGGGAGTTAACGACGATGTTGAAGGCCGAAGGGTATCCGGTGGGGGTGGCGTGCCGGGTGTTGGCGCTGCCGTCGAGCACGTACTACTACGCGGCGCAGGCGGGGGACGAGACGGGGCTGCGCGAGGCCATTGAAGCGGTGCTGGGGGAGTTTCCGACCTACGGCAGTCGGCGCGTGACGGCGCAGTGGCGCCGCGCGCCGTACAAGCTGGAGGTGAACCGCAAGCGAGTACAGCGCGTGATGCGCGCCATGGGCGTGCAGGGAGCGGTCAAGCGCCGTCGGACGCGCACCACGGACAGCGCGCACCCCTATCCCCGCTACCCGAACCTGGTCAAGGCGTTGACGGTCACCTATCCTGACCAGGTATGGGTGGCGGACATCACCTACATCCGGCTCCTGACCGAGTTCGTGTACCTGGCGATCCTCATGGATGTGTATACCTGCGCCATTCGCGGTTGGCATCTGGGCCGCGCACGCGATCAAGACCTCACCCTGACCGCGTTGCGCCAAGCGCTCGAACACCGCCGTCCTGAAATCCACCACTCTGACCAGGGTGTCCAGTACGCGGCGACCGCCTACACTGACCTGCTGATGGCGCACCACGTGCAGATCAGTATGGCCGAGGTGGGCAAGCCGGAAGACAACCCGTTCGCCGAGCGCGTGATCCGCACCATCAAAGAAGAGGAGGTCAATCTGTCTGAGTATCATGATTATGCCGACGCTTACGACCAGATCGGACGGTTCATCGACGACGTGTATCACACCAAGCGTATCCACTCAGCGCTGGGCTACCTGACGCCAGCGGAGTTTGAGGCCGCCTGGCAACAAGCCCATGCTGAAGAAGTGGTCCCCCTTAAAGTCGGCTAAAATGTCTCCAACTTTAGGGGTCCACTACA
>DAOTXU010000016.1:0-5117 GCA_034435135.1 Anaerolineae bacterium
CGAATCGATTTTTGGGTTTTCGCGGGGATAGGGCTATCCTGAGCAGGGGGCGGCGCGCGAGATGGCGCGCGGCTCCTGGGGCCGCCTGTGACGCGCCCGCGCGTGCCGTGCGCGGCGGGTCGTGGAACAACAATGAGAGGAACGCCCGCGGCGCAGCTCGCAACGGGGACTCCCCTGGCAACCGTGACTACGATCAGGGGTTTCGGGTGGTGTGGGCGCGTCCCCATCTGGACCACTGAGCACTGGAAGGCGCGCCTCGGCTTCGCTCTGACTTAAAACGAACAAGGGGCTTATCCCCTTGTCCAGCATTTATGCGTGAGCCGCAGACAAAGACCCACACGGATGGCGGAGAGGATGGGATTTGAACCCATGAGGCATTTCTGCCTACGCGCTCTCCAGGCGCGCGCCTTAGACCGGACTAGGCAACCTCTCCGCGTCTGACCGCAATTATAGCAGCCACGCTGTTGACTGACCAGACAACGTGCGGGAAAGCAGGAGGCTTAGGCCCCCTGTCCGGGGCAAGAAGAGCCGTTTTGCGGATAGGCTCTAGCCTATCCGAATAACGTTGGACAAGGGGCTTAAGCCCCCTTGTCCAGGTCGTTTGAGACGGTTTTGCGGATAGGCTCTTAGCGCGGTGCGACGGTCAGCGACCCGGCATCCCAGAACGCCTGGTTGATCGCGTTGCAGGCGGCGGGCTTTGTCCAGGTAAACACGGTCACACGGTCGCTCTGCGCGACGGCGCTCACATCGAACCGGGTGTACTCGCCAGGGGCGTCCACGCTTTCTGACCAGACGACGCTTGAGGCCAGAGGGTTGAACCCACCTTCCGGGTTGATCCCGACGCGCATCTCTACCGACGCACCTTCAGACGATTTGATAGCCTGCGGGTCGTCGGCATTGCTCAAGACGTAACCCCAAATCGTAAAGCGGACGGTGCTGCCCTGGGGCGCGGTGACGGTCTGGTACAGGCCGCCAGTGAAGCTCTGACCTTCCACCAGCACGGTGGCAGCCTGCGCGCCCCGGTGGGCCTGCGCCGCCACGTTGAACGCGGGCCGGACGCCGTCGCAGCCGCTCGGCTGATCGACCCACCAGGGCGACCAACCCGTCGGCACCATCAAGTAGCCGTCGCCAGCGAAATCGACCGTCTCGTCCTCGAAGTCAGGGTTGGCGAGCAGGTTGACCGGCGCGGCGGCACCGCCGGCGGAAGTGGAAGCCGCCGACAAGGAGAAGGCGCTGCCAGGTTGCAGGGCAGGGTGCTCGCCGTTGGACACGCTATCAAACAGGCGGGCGACCTGTCCGTCCGCCAGGCTCAGCAGGTAGAGGTTCCAGTCGCCTTCGCGGTCGCTCTGGAAGACGAGATATTCCCCGTCGGATGACCAGGAGGGGTTGAGGTCAGCAGCGGGGCTATCGGTGACGCGAACGGCGTCGTTTTCGGTGCAGCCGGCGGCGCGGCACGCCAGGTCAACGACATAGATGTCGTAATCGCCGTCGCGGTCCGAGGCGAACGCGAGCCGTTGCCCGTCAGGGGACCAGGCCGGCGCGGTATCGTCGGCGGTGTTGTCCGTCAGAGGTGTAGGCGCGCCCGTGCGAGTCGCCAGGTCCAGCAGATAGATTTCCGCATCCGCATCGCTCATACTGGCGGAAACGAACGCTATCAATCCTTGTCCGGTGAAGGCGCTCGCCACGGCGACAGGAGTCGGCGTGAGGGTCGGGGTCGCCGTCGGCTGTGCAGCCGGCGCAGGCATACCCCGGACGATAATCTTCTGCCCGGAGAAGATCAGATTGTCGTTCGGCCCTAACCCATTGAGCGCACGCAGATCGGCCAGAGTCATGTTATAGGCTGCTGCAATGCCGCTGAGCGTGTCGCCCGGCTGCACAATATGGACGGTTGTGCCGTCGGGCATGACGGTGGTCACGGGCACCACTTCAGGCGCGGTCTGTCCGGCGACGGCAACGCTGCCTTCGCCGCCCGGTCCCACGACAACCAGGCTGGCGTCGTCCCAGTAGGCGTCCTGGTTTTCGGCGGGCGTATTCTGCGACGCCCACAGGAACACGGTCACCCGGTCGCTGCGCGCCGTCGTGCGGACGCTGAACTGCCGGTAATAGTCCAGCGCGCTGATGCCGCCCGACCAGACTACGTTCCCGCTGAACGGATCGCTGCCGCCGGTCGGGTCGATGCCGATGCGCATGAACACGGAGGCCTCTGGAGGGTATGACCAGACCCGCGGCGGGCCGCTCTCTTGATCCTCGTGACAGGCGTTCCAGTCCTCGCAATGCCAGGCGTGACCCCACGCCGTGAACTCCAGCATCACGCCGGGGGTGACGCCGCCTACGGTTTGTTTCGCGCCGCCGGTGAAGGTGCCCCATCCCTTGAAGTAACGCATGGCTTTGGCACCCTCATGCACGCGGTTCCAGTAGCCGGCCCAGGTGGTGCTCTCGCTGAATTCAGGGCGCAGGTTTTGCCATTCGGCGTCGTGCGGCCACTCGGTCCACCAGGGTTCCCAACCGGACGGCATCTGCAACTGGGGGATGCCGCCCCACGCGCCGTAGTCCCCTTCCATGCTTGGGTTCGTGAGCAGATTGATGCCAGGTTCCTGGGCTGCCGCCCCGACCCCGCCTACCCCAATTATGGCGATGACGAGTGCTGCCAGTGCCCTGCGTTTCATGCTTGCGTCCTCCATCTGTTGGTGTGCGGACGTTGTTGATGCTACTGCAACGGCGCAGGCGGGGCAAAAAGAGGTCGGCGCGCGTCAGGTCGCGCTTGACAGCGGGTTTGAGTAGCCTCGTCGGCTCGGCCTGAGCTTCAACCCTGCAATCTGGCCCGCGCTGCCTCAACGTGGTCGGGCCACTGAGCAAGCCGTTTCTTCGACAGGTTTTGTTTTAGCGCCCAAGTGCGGATCAGAGGCCAACAAACGCAGCGCCTTTAGCGCACGCGCCTGAAAGTCAGGCGCGGCTGCGCACACCGCGCCGAATCCCTGCGCCGCGCAGCACGGCAGCGCTTCGCGCGGGTTGTCGGTTGGCGCCTGATCCACATCGACAGCCGCGAAGCGCTCCAGCAGCGGCCCCGCCTCCGCGCCGCGTTCCCCAGCCAGGTCTGCAAAGGCGGCCATCACTTCCCGGTTGGCGCGAGGGCCGGGCAGGTTGCTGCGCGCGATCAGGCAGGCTTCGAGCGCCGCCGGGTCGCTCCAGAGTGGAATCAGGGACTTTTCATATTCTTTTCGTTTGTTCATAGTATGCGCTTCGCCTCAGCCTGTTATAATAAGCGCCTGTTTGTGATTGAGTCGAGTGTGATCGTGTGCGCCAATGAGGGTCGTCGTGAGCTGTGCCTGGATATGAGTCAGGATATGATGCGCAAACCGTGTATGGACAAGGAAAATGGATGGCGGTTGCGCTGGGCGCGACCGCTCCCAGAAAGCGAAGCGGTTTGGTGATTGCCACCCCCTTTGCCTGGCCGTTTCCTTTCACACGGAAGCCGCTCAACGGGCTGCTCTGGTCCATCGCGCGCGCGAACTACAATCTGACCGGCGTGCCGATCAAGCTGTTCTGTCATATCACGCCCCACCTGTTTGTGGGCGGCAAGATCAGCCGGGCCGGCTGGGAACGGTTGGAGGCGTGGGGGGTGAGCGTGCTGGTCAACCTGCGCGTCGAGTTCGACGATTTGGAGTTGGGCATCCGTCCGACCACATATCTCTGGCTGCCCACCATCGACGGGACGCCGCCGACGCTGGAGCAACTGGCCGAAGGCGCGCGCGCCATTCAGAAGGCCGTCGCCGAAGGCCGCAAGGTATACATCCACTGCGCGGCGGGAGTCGGGCGCGCGCCGACCCTGGCCGCCGCCTACCTTGCGACCACTGGCCTCTCGCCCAGAGAAGCGCTCGGTCTCATCCGGCGACACCGGCCCTTTGTCGGCCCCAGTCGATGGCAAAAACTGCGGCTGCACGAGTTCGTGAGGCGCGCACAGTCGGCAACCGATGCCGCGCCTGCATTGCTTTAAGCGCGCGCGAGCGCTACGATCAGACAGAAGACGCCGAAAACTGCGCAGTAGACGGCGAACCCATCCAGCCGTTGCCGTCTCAGAAAGCCCATCAGCCACCAGACACACGCATAGCCCACCACCGCCGCCGACACGAACCCCGCCAGCAACAGGTCGGAATCGGCGGCGAGACCACCCGCGCCGGCCAGGTCAAGCAGTTGCTTCGCGCCAGCGCCAAAGATGATCGGCGTCGCCATCAGGAAGCTGAAGCGCGCCGCCGCTTCGCGCTTGAAGCCGCGCCACAGCCCCGCCGAGATGGTCGCGCCGGAACGCGAGATACCGGGTACAATCGCCGCCGCCTGCGCAAAGCCGACGATCAGCGCGTCAGGCCATTCCATGCCGCCCATGACGCGCGTGCGGTCGCCCAGACGCTCGGCGGCGACCAGCAACGCCGCTGTCACCAGCAGGGACAAGGCCGCTGCCGGGGGGTTGGCGAACATCTCCGTGAAGAAATCCTCCAGCACGAACCCGATAATCGCCGCTGGCAGGGTGGCGAGGATGATCAGCAGCAGCAGGCGGCCTTCGTTGTCGTTGAGGTTGCGCGCGCGCAGGGTGCGCCAGCCGCCTTGCAGTAACTTCACCCAGTCGCGCCAGAAGTAGGCGAGCACGGCGACCATTGTGCCCCAATGCACCATCGTATCAAAGGCCAGGCTGCCCGGCTCCCAGCCCAGCAGCCAGGGCACGAGCACCAGGTGTCCCGAACTGGACACCGGCAGGAACTCGGTCGCCCCTTGCAAGATACCCAGGATAATGGCTTGCCACAGGCTCAATGCGGCCTCCTAAACGGTAGGGGCGACCCGGTGGGGTCGCCCGGAGCGAACAGGGCGCGATTATACATCATTCCGCGTGCGCCGGGGGCGTTTTTGGATACACTTGATCGTATGAGCACACGCAAGCGCGGGCCGACGGGATGCATCAGCCGGGCGTTCAACACGCTGTTGAGCGCGCTGGTGATCCTGTTTCCCCTGTGGGTGCTCTTGTGCCTGTTCGTGGTCACGATGGCCCCGACGGTCTGGCGCGTGCTGGAGGCGTCGGGTGCGCTGGGTGTGCGCCTGGACGGGCGGTGGGCCGGCCCGCGCGAGGC
>DAOTXU010000017.1:0-20199 GCA_034435135.1 Anaerolineae bacterium
CCGTCCCCCTCTCCCGGCTACGCCGGACTATAGCCGCAAGCGGAGAGGGGGACGGGAGGTGAGGTCGCCCGCAAACACGACAAGCACCACAAGCACCGGAGTCGTTGGCTCAAAAGCTTGAATCACTTCTAAGCGATAAACGGCGACGCAGGGAGTCAAGTTTTTCACCGCGTTGGCGGTCACAGTATAATCGCGCTTTGTTGAAGCGGATCAGCGCGTTGAAGATTACCGGCGCGGGATTGCTGTAGGGGGGAACGATGGATCAGGTTGAGCTTGAAAAACAACTCGATGCGCTCTTCGAGGTTGAGAAGTTCAGCGAAAGCGAAGCGTGGGATTTCGCCATGCCAGAGAACTACCGAAGCGTCTTGCAACGATACGCGACGCCACGTTTCTTCGATGGCACATGGAACGGCCTGATCCTGAACAACACCGCGCAGATCAGTCGCGTTTACCTGACCGTGTTTCCCAGCCGGGCCGCGTTGGATATGGCAATCGCGCGCGAGATCGACCGGGGTTCGCCCGGCGCTTTCATTTTCACGCATCATCTGGCCGCCTACGACCCGATGCACGGTTTCACAGTGATCCCCGAAGCGCAACTCGCAGACCTGCAAGAGCAGCACATCAGCGTATACGTATGCCATGCGCCGCTCGACTGCCACCCGGAGATTTCAACCGGCGGCGCGCTCGCGCTCGCGTTGCGGCTCAGGGATCAGAACCGCTTTGCGTTTACTGTCAATGGGTATGCGGGGGTGTGGGGGCATGTGAAGCCCATACCGTTCCAGGCCTTTGCCGAGCGGCTGGCAAAGGCCTGTGAGATGCCGGTGCTCCGGTATGACCAGGTGCGGCATAATGTGCATATCGTTGAGCAGGTGGCGATTATCCCCGGCGGCGGCGACGCCCCCGAATTGATACAAGAAGCGAAGGAACTAGGGTGCGACACCTACGTAACCGGGGAGTGGTGGCCGTACCGCGACACGGAATGGGCTGCCCAGCAACGCGCCCGCCTGAGCGAGTTGATCGCCTGCCTGAACATGAACCTGCTCGGCAGCTCGCATTACAGCAGCGAATTAGTGGTGCTGCGCGACCAGATGGTGCCCTGGTTTAAGGACCTGGGCATTGACACCCAACTTCTGCGCGACCCGCCTGAAGCCGAGCCGGCTTAGACGACGCCCAGCAACGTACAAAGTTCTTCAGGAGATGAGTCGATGAAGTGGGTCACCCGCTCGCACGTTCATGTTGACCGCGTCGCCTGCCCCTGGCTGATTAAGCGCTTTGTGGACAACGAGGCTGAGTTCCTCTTCGTGCCCAAAAACCAGGTCGAGAAAGTCGCCGCTGAGGCAGGCGCGATCCCGTTTGATGCGCCCGGCGTGGAACTCGGCCACCACGCAGGGCGTTGTTCGTTCGAGTCGATCATGCTCAAGTATGACCTCACCGACCCGGCGCTGATGCGCATGGCAAAGGTTGTCCACGCGGCGGACATTGCGGCGGATATAGACGCTGACCCCATCGCGCGCGGGCTGGAAGCGATCGCGGTTGGTTACAGCCTACGCTACCCAAGCGACGAAGAGAACCTGGCGCGCCAGTTCGAGGTGTACGACGCGCTATACGCCTGGTGTCGTTTGCAGGCTGCGAAGAGCGGCTGAGACCTGGATGCGTTTTCCTCAATCTGAAGCATTGCGAGCGCTGACGCGGGATGGCCGTTTCCTGTTCGGCGCGCGCATCGCGCGGCTGTTCGCCTATGGGTTCCTGGCGGTCGTGCTCGTGCTGTATCTGGCGCAGGTCGGCCTGACCGAGAACCAAATCGGCCTGCTCCTCAGTCTCACGCTCATTGGCGACACGGCCATCTCGCTGTTGATCACGACAAGCGCCGACCGGCTGGGCCGGCGGCGGATGTTGATTGCCAGCGCCGGCCTGATGTTGCTCGCCAGCGCAGCCTTTGCCTCAACGGGCGATTTTCTTCTCTTGCTGCTGGCGGCGATCATCGGCGTCATCAGCCCCAGCGGTCTTGAGGTCGGTCCGTTTCTCGCTATCGAACAGGCGGCTTTGTCTCAGATTGTGCGGGACGAACAGCGCACGCAGGTCTTTGCGTGGTATAACCTGGCTGGGTCGTTTGCCACGGCGCTCGGTTCGCTGGTTGGGGGCGGTCTGGCAGGGGCTTTACAGGGCGCGGGCGTGACGCCGCTCGAAAGTTACCGGGCGGTCGTGATCGGTTATGGTGGGATCGGCCTGGTGATGGCATTCCTGTTTACGCGCCTGTCGCCGATCGTCGAAGCTCCCGCTAATCCCGCTTTGCCTTCTGGCGCGTCAGCGGTCAAGGGCCTATTCGGGTTGCACCGCTCGCGCAACGTTGTGCTGAAACTATCAGCCTTGTTCTCATTGGACGCCTTCGCGGGCGGCTTTGTGGTCCAGAGCATTGTCGCCTACTGGTTCCACGTCCGCTTTGACGTGGAGCCGGCGGCGTTGGGAGGCATCTTCTTCGGGGCGAATATTCTCGCCGGACTTTCCGCGCTGATGGCCGCCCGCGTCGCCGCGCGGATCGGGCTGATTAACACGATGGTCTTTACCCATATTCCGTCCAATATGCTGCTGATCGCGGTCCCGCTGATGCCGCACCTGTCGCTGGCGATTATCGTCCTGCTCCTGCGCTTCAGCATTTCGCAAATGGACGTGCCGACGCGCCAATCCTACACGATGGCGGTGGTCAACCCAGACGAGCGTTCTGCGGCGGCGGGCGTGACTGGCATCGCGCGCACGGTCGGCGCGTCGATGGCGCCCGCCTTCACCGGGCCGCTGCTCAGCAACACAGCGTTACTCGGCGCGCCGTTTTTCATCGCCGGGGCGCTGAAGATTGTGTATGACCTGCTGCTGTTCCGTAGCTTCAGCGCGCTCAGGCCGCCGGAGGAACACGCCATCTCAGACAGGGAGTTTTAGCCCCCTGTCTGGGGCAAGGCTGTTCAGCCGCCCCTGTCAACAAACACAAAGGTCAGGTCGTTGACGTTGGTGTGGGTCGGGCCGGTGACGATCAGGTCGCCTAAGCGTTTCAGCAACGTGTAGGAGTCGTTCTCCGCCAGGTAGGCCCAGGGGTCCAGGCCGAGCGCCCGCGCGCGCCCCAGCGTCGTCCCATCGGCGATACCGCCTGCTGCATCGGTCGGGCCGTCGCTCCCATCGGTTGCCAGGCCGATGACCATCGCTTCCGCGCCTAACCCATCCAGACCCAATGCCGCTGCCAACGCCAGCTCTTGATTGCGCCCGCCTCGACCCTGCCCGCGCAGTGTGACGGTGGTTTCGCCCCCAGCGATGAGGCACGCAGGGCGGCGAAGAGGCCGCGCGTGCGCCGCGATCTCGCGCGCAATCCCGGCGAAGACCTTCGCCACTTCGCGCGCCTCGCCTTCTACGTAAGTCGAGAGGATCATGCTGTCGAAGCCCAACGCACGCGCTTTGTCCAGGGCCGCCTGGGCGGCGACGGCGTTGCTGGCGACGACCAGATTTTGCACGCGCTCGAAGATGGGGTCGCCGGGTTTGGGTGTTTCGGGGGAACCGCCTCCTAAGTGCGCCATGACGCTGGCTGGCATCTCGCCAGCAATGCCGTAGCGCTCAATTACGGCGCGCGCGTCGGCGAAGGTGGTGGAGTCAGGCACGGTGGGGCCGGAGGCAATCACGTCGAGCGGGCTGCCCACGACATCGGACACGATCAGCGACACGAGAGAAGCCGGGTAAGCCAGCCGCGCCAGGTGGCCGCCTTTGATTTGCGACAAGTGCTTGCGGATGGCGTTCATTTCGTTGATTGTCGCCCCGCACCGCAAGAGCGCGCTGGTGAGTTGTTGTATGTCGGCCAGGGAGACGCCCGCGACCGGCAGGGTCAACAGCGCCGAGCCGCCGCCCGAAATCAAGCACAACACCAGGTCATCGGGGCCGGCCTCGCGCGCCAGGTTGACCATCTGCTGCGTCCCTATCACGCCCGCCTCGTCGGGGATGGGATGGCCGGCCTCGTTGATCTGGATGATCTCGGTGGTTTTCGCATAGTTGTAGCGGACATTGACCACGCCAGCGGTCACCCGGTCTCCGAGAACTGACTCCACTGCCTGCGCCATTGCCGCGCTTGCCTTGCCGCCGCCAACGACATAGATGCGACGAAAGCGCGCAAGGCTGTAAACGTGCGCGCCGACATGCAGCGTATCGCCGTCCCGGCGCAGGTGATGCTGAACGGCTTCGGCAGGGTCAACCGCGTCAAGCGCCGCATCGAGCACGGCAAAGGCGCGCCGCCGCGCCTCGCTGCCTTTGAACAGAGCGGGGTCAAAATGGGTCAAGGGCTTCATCGTCTTGATAGCTTACGGCCCGGCGCGAGATAGCGGGCCTAGGTCCTCTGTCCGGCCAGGGTTCTTGCGCTTCACGATCTGGCGCTGGCCTGTTGCGCTCAATACTCGTAAATCGGCGCTTCCTGGCTGCGGTCCTTCGGCACGGTGAAGTAAAACGTACTGCCTTTCCCCGGTTCGCTCTCGACCCACACCTCGCCGCCGTGAGCCTCGATAATGCCCTTGACAATCGCCAACCCCAGGCCGGTGCCGCCGAAACGGCGCGTGGTGCTGCCGTCCACCTGATAGAAGCGCGACCAGATGCGTTCTTGGTGTTCTGTCGAGATGCCGATGCCCTGGTCCTGCACGCCGACGACCAGGTGCGCGCTGTCCGCATCGCGGATAAAGACGATAATCTTGCCGCCGGAGGGACTAAACTTGATGGCGTTGCTCAGCAGGTTGTCAAGCACTTCGTTGATGCGCTGGGGGTCCATGTACGCCAGCGGGAGGTCGTCGGGAAAGTCGCGCACCAACTCCAAGCCTGCCTGCGCAGCAGTGACGCTTGCGGCCCTGATCGCGGCCTCGGCCAGATGGCTAAGCTGCACCACCTTGCGGTTCATGTGGTCTCCCTCAAGCCTCTGGATGGACAAGAGGTCGTCAACCAGGTGCGACAGGTCTTGCGTCTTCTTGATGACAACTTCCATGCTTTCTTTTTGCTCGCGACTCAGAGGGCCGAACTCTTCGTTGACCAACAAGTCCAGATAGCCGCTGATGAAAGCCAGGGGGGTGCGCAGTTCATGCGAGACGTTTTGGATCAACTCATCTTTGAGGCGGTCAGCCTCTTGGAGTTCTTGATACGCTTCCTCCAGGGCGAGGGCGCGCCGTTCCAGCGACCGGTAAAGCTCGGCGTTTTCCAGGGCGTTGCCCATCAGGTTGGCGATCCCCTGACACAGTGAGACCTCGTCGTGGTCGAACATGCGCGTAGGGTCTGAGTCGAGCAGCGTTACCAACCCAATCGACTCCCCGCGTGCGTTCAGGGGCGCGATCAGACAAGCGCCGCTAAGGCTGCGCAGGAACTCCCGCCGATCTAACTCTTCCTCGGCAGACGCATCAACCGGATAGGCGATGGGGCGTTTCGTCTTGAGCACGCGCGCCTCGAAGGAGTTGCTGTCTTGCAGTTTGAGGATTCGACCGGGTTTGTCGAGCCAGATCGCAAACCCCTGCTCGCGCAGGGCGCGCACGCTTTCGGCCTCCCGATCCCACTGGTAGATCGCACACCAGCGCGCGCCGGACGCGCTCATGACCCGGTGGCGCAGCGCTTCGAGGTTATGCGGCGCGTGCCAGACTTCGCCCGGCTCCAACGAAGCCAGCCATTCGTGCACCGTCCGATCTACGAGCAGCGCATCGGCGTCCGTAAACTCGCGGTCGGGCATCGTGTCGTAGAGGCCGACCATGCCCTCGTTTTGGGATCCAACCAGCACCGGCACGGCCAGCATTGACTGGATGCCGGCTCTGGTCATCATCGCCTGGTACAGAGGGGCGGTATCGCCGCCGATGTTGGCGACAACGGGTAACCCGGTTTCGAGCACAGTACGCGCCAGCGGCGATTCGTCAAGCCGATAGATCGGGGCGCGTTCATACGGCCAGGCGGCGTCCGTGACTTCGGCCAGCGAGGATAGCTCGTTCGTCTCGCGCAGCCAGGAGGAGATAATGCACCGTTCGGCGCGGAGCGCTTTCAACAGTCGCCCGGCGATCAGCTCCAACACGCTGCCGATGTACAAGGTGGAGGAGGCCGCCGAACTTGCGTCGAGCAGCGAGGTCAACTCCAGCACGCGCCGTTGCGTCTGCTCAAAGAGCTGGGCGTTCACAATCGCCACCGCCGCCACGCCGGCCAGGCTCTCCAGGAGTTCCACATCCTCGTAAGCGAACGGGTCGCTGTGGTGCCCCTGCGCTTTGAGCACCTCCAACACGCCAATGATGCGGTCCTGCGCGATGAGCGGCACCGCCGCCAGCGATTGCGTGCGAATGCCAAGCTTCTCGTCAACAATCGTCGAGAAGCGCTCATCTTGGGGAACGTCTGACACCAGTTGGGCGGTGCGCTCGGCGACCACCCAACCTGCCACGCCGCTGTCCTGGGGCAGATGCAACCCGCGCAACGCTTCGGAATTCTCGCCCACAGCCGAGGCGACGGTGAGGCTCTGATCTTCCTCGTTGTACCGCAAGAGCATCACGGTGTCTGCACGCACCACGTCAGCGGCAGCGCCCAGGATTACTTTCACCACCTCATCCTCCGACAGCGAGGAGGTGATGGCTTGCGCCGCCCGGTTCAGCGCGCGCAGGCGCTTCGTCTGACGCTCCAGCGCTTCTTCGCGTTCTTTCTGCTCGGTCAGGTCGCTGAGCACGATGATGGTGTCGTGCCCGCGTTCGCGCGTGGGACTCGGCGCGGTCGAGCGCGACATCAGCACCGGGACGACTTTGCCTTTCTGGGTCAACAGCCGTTGCTCGAAGGACATCGTCGCCTTCTCGCGGCGCAACAGGCCGGCCACCAAGCGGTCACGGCCTTCGGGGTGGAAGATCACGCCAACGTTCTGACCGATGAGCTGTTTGCGGGTGTAGCCAGTCACGCGCAGCAGGCGTGTGTTGACGAACTGGATGATGCCGTTTTCGCCGATGACTACCAGGCCGTCGCCCATCGTGTCGAGGATCATCTGGCGGTAGGCGCGTTCGGTGCGCATCTGTTCTTCGCGCCGGCTCAGATTCGTGAGCAGCCGCGTGTTTTCAATGGCAGTGGCGGCCTGATTGCTCAGCGCGTTGATGACCTGCCGCCCGCGCGTGGAGAACGCTTCGTGCTTTTCAGCGGTGCCCATCACCAGGGTGCCCACAGCCTTCCCACCGGTGAACAGCGGCGTGATGTGTAAAAACGCGATGGACGCCCCCCGGCACGCCTGGTAGAGCAACCCGCCCCCGGCCATTGAACGTAACTCTTCAACCGGCTGGTTGAGCAACGGTTGGCGCGTGATGAGCACCTGCGTGAGCGGACTCATGCCGGGCACCATCGACAGGCTCAGTTCGTTGGACCCGCCCGAGACCGCGCTCAGGAAGCGGACGGCGGTTTCGTGGCTCCGTTCGGCGGCGATGGCGCGACTGACCAGCGTGCCGCTTTCGGAGTCAAGCACCAACAGCCAGGCAAGATCGCAGGGCAACATCGTCAGGGCGACGTGCACCATCTCTTCCAGCAGGCGCACGTTGTCCACGCGGCCTTTGGCGACCTGGTCGAGCGCCGCCTCGATGCGCAGGACAAGGTCGCGCATGTTGATCGGCTTGGTGATGTAATCTACCGCGCCCGCCATTAAGCCTTCAGCGCGTCCTTCGGTAGGCGAACGCGCGGTGATAAGCAGCACGGGGATATTCGACGTGTTCGGATTCGCACGCAACCGCCGGCAGACTTCCACGCCGTCCATATCCGGCATCAACACATCGAGGAGGATGGCGTCCGGCATCTCGCTTTCAGCGAGGGCGAGAGCCTGTTCGCCACGTGTCGCTGTGACGACCCGATATTCAAAACGGTCCAGCCAGTCCATCATCAATTGGATGGTATCTGGCGAGTCGTCCACTACCAGCACTTTCGCGTTCATCGTTCGTACCCTGCGTGTTTTTGTAAAAGTAGTGTATCAACCGGACACGCAGTGACCTGCGCACGGTTTGTAGGTGTCTTGTGTGATTGAACTGATTCAAACTTTTGCCAACAGCTGGCCGTGCTAAGCGTTTCTCTACCTCACCCCCGTCTCGCCTGCGGCTCGACACCCCCTCTCCGCGTTCGGCTATAGTCCGGCGTAGCCGGGAGAGGGGGACGGGGGCTATAGTCCGGCGAAGCCGGGGTGAGGTCGCCCGCAAACACGACCAGCGCCACCGCATCGGTGTTGTTGGCTCAAAAGCTTGAATCACTTCTATCTTAGCACAGCTTACTTGCGCGAATCCAGAGGCGACGGATTTTACCCTAGCTATCGGACATCGGACAACTGTTCTATGGTTTCTACTCTTCTGTTCCGGTTCTACCTCACCCCGGCTTCGCTGGACTATAGCCCCCGCCCCCCTCGCCCCGCGCTGTGTGGAGAGGGGGAGTCAAGCCCGTTAGAGCCTCAAAGTCCCCCTCTCTATCGTATGGGGAGGGATTTAGGGGGTGAGGTAAGAAGACACACAGACTTCATGCGCGAACATACGTTCAGTGTCCGGCAGCTAGAATGCTCCGTTCTCGTTGTGTCTGAACCGACTCCGTTTTTCATGCAATCGCTCTACTTGATTGCCGACCTCACGAAACCCTTTATAATGAAAGATAAAGCGCGTTAAGGCCATCGTAGCCGCTGAGAGGATACGCTCAATGCGTAGGAAAGCCTGGCTTGCGCTCGTCGCCGCGTGTGCAGTCGCCGTTGCAGCCGCCGGCCCAGGGCCAGCCGCCGGCCAGCCTGGGATCGCCCCGCCCCGGCAGGAGCCGGTCTACACGCCACCCGGCGAGCTACCCCCCGACACGGTCAGGACTAACGGCGCCCGGACGCTGTACCCATTCATCTTCGCCGCTGGCGAGGATTTCCGCGAACTCTACCCGAATGTGGATATCCAGAGCGGCTTTGACGGCGACGCTGCCGCGCTCGCGCGCGCCTGCGCCGGAACAGGCGAGCAACGGCTGGACATCGCAGCCCTGGCGAGCTACCCGGCGGAGGGCCAGCTTGCCCGCTGCACCGCCCCTTTGCTCGAACTGGAGCTGGGGTATGTAGTCGTCGCCGTCGTCGCCAATCCGGGCAATGAGGACGTCGAGTGCCTGACAATCGAGGAACTGGCCCGCATCTGGTCGCCAGAGGCCGAGGGCGTCATAGTCAACTGGGAGCAAGTGCGCGAAGGGTTGCCCGCGCGCCCTTTGACGGCTTACAGCCTCGAAGCTGACCGCCCGCTCTTTGACTTTTTCACCGAGCGGGTGATGGGTGAAGCCGGCGCGATCCGCCTGGATTACGTCCCCCTCCCGCCATCCGAGCTGGTTGGGCGCGTGGCCGAAGACCCCGGCGCGCTGGCTTTTGTCGGCCTCGGCGCATACCGAAACAACCGCGACAAGCTCCACCTGCTGGCGGTGGACGGCGGCGGGGGGTGCGTACTCCCCGAAGAAGCGCCCCGGCGCGTTGGAGCCGCCGCGCTCCCCCGGCTTCAGACCGTCCAGGTCGAGGGCTATGCGCTCGCCCATCCGCTGGTGCTGATGGTGCGCGCCGATTCGCTGGGACGCGAGGCGGCGCTGGCGTTCACCTGGTCGCTGTTGAGGCGCTTGGAGCGGGCCAGCGAAGTGCTAGAAGCGCTGGGGTACACGCCGCCCCACCCCGAAGTGCAACGGCGCAACTACGTCCAGTTGCTGGATGCCGCCGGGCGCGGGGTCGGCAGGACTGGCGTAGGCGAATAGGTGCGGCTCACCCCGGCGACCAGGCCGGCGCGAAGGCGTCCACCTGCTCCGGCGAGAGCCGACGCGCCGGGCAACTCCCCTCACAATCCGCGTCGATCACGAAGACGCCCCCGAAGCGGCTGACCGCCGCGCCCACGCCGCCGCCCTCCTGCGCCGGCTGACCTACGTAAGCGATCATCGCCCCATGACCGGAGGGAACGCCGCCGCCAGGCGGCGCGGGCGACCAGGCCGGCGCGTAGGCCAGCGTCTCGGCTGAGGTGAGCGCGCGCGGGTTCATCCCCCCGATGCCGCCGACGACATCCACGACAAAGAGGCGCGGGCTGTCGCTCTGCGCGTCGAGCCAGCCGTCGCCGTTCGTGTCGGTCAGGGCGCTATAAGCAAGAATCCGACCATCCGGCGACCATGCGGGGTCGCTGGCGTGGGCGTCAGGGCCGGTGAGCGGCAGGGGCGCGCCGGGCGCGGTCACGCTTTTGACGAAGATGCGCGCGCGGTCGTAGAGGTAGTCAATGAAGCCGTCGCCGTCCGCGTCGGTGGTCGCGGCATAGGCGACCGCACTCCCGTCCGGCGACCAGGCCAGGCCGGCCTTAGGGCTGTCGGCAGGGACGAGTTCGAGCAGCGTGCCGGTCGCAACCTCGGCCAGGTAGATCGCGGCATTGTCCTCCAGGCGGCTGAGCGCGCCGTCTCCGGTCGTGTCGGTCAGCGCGAAGAAGGCGATCGTGCGCGCATCTGGCGACCACGCCGGATCGAGATACAGCCCCTCTCCGCCCACCAGCCGCCACCGGCTCGCCGCACACCCCGCTTCCGACGTGGCGCAGGCGACGTCGATGATCTCAATCGCGGTCGCGCCGCCGCTGTCCGAGGCAAAAGCCAGTTGCTTCCCATCCGGCGACCAGGACGGGAAGCGATCATTAGCGGCGGAGTCGGTGAGTTGCGCGCGCGCGACCGCGCAGTCTTCCAGCGCCGCCGGGCAGTCCAGGTCGATCACGAAGATGCTGGCGTTGTCGTTGCGCGTGACCTCCCGGTCGCGGTCGGTGTCCGTATAGTAGGCATGGAACGCGAGCAGCCTCCCCACCGGCGACCATGCCAGCGCCATCACGTCCATGTCCGTATCGGTGAGGGCGACCGGCTCGCCGCCGCTGGCGCGGGTGAGGAAGAGCACGCCGGCGTCGTCCACGTCAATCAGGCCGTCGTGCGTGGTGTCGCGCACGCGGGCGATGTAGGCGAGCAACAAGGAATTCTCTGTTTGAGCTTCCCGGAAGCTATTATATCCGGCGGATAGGGGCAGCCCGCCCAGGAGCAGGCAGCACATGAGTAGGGGCACAGCGCGCTGTGCCCCTGCAAGTCTTACGCCTGTTGGCGTGTAGGGTTTACTCACTCCGCTTCCCCGGCGTGATATACGTGACGCACTTGAACGGCTTGACCTGCGCCCCCACCTCATCTTTGAGGATGTTGCCGGAGACGTGCAGGAGCGTGTCGCCATAGTCGGGGTCGATGCCCATGCTGGCGAGGCACGGGAAGTGATGATGCAACAGCCCGGCCTCCTGCTCGGCGTCGTCCACCGGCTTGCCGACCAGGTGCTCGGCGACGAAGCGCGCTAGGCCGCAAGCGATGTCGCGCTCCACCGCGACGGCGGTGACCGTGCGGGTCTGCGGGTCGATGGTGAGGCGCAGCTTCGGCGCGCCGAAGTGGCGCGCAAACGCGGTGATGAGCGGATCGTCATAGGGTTGGCGCTCCCGCCGCGTGACCCAGTACTCGGTCTCGGTGAGGCTGCAGAACGGCTTGGGCGTGACGCACGCCACGCCTATATCGGCAAGCCAGCCGCGCAGCTGCCGCGCCAGCCCGCGCGGGAGCCAGCTTTCGTTATCGACGGGCGCGATCACTGCGCGCGCGCCGGTCATGCGTGCGATGTCAGGGAGTAGTTCGGCGACGCCGGGATGCTCATGGACGGACAGGATCAGGTCGGCGGGGGGGAGTTCGTCGGGGAGATAGTCTTCGGGGTAATCGATCATCGGCGGCAACACGGCTGGCGCCTTCCATACATGGACGGTCCAGTCGCCGGGACCGTGCGCACGCATGTGATCCACGTACCGCTGTCCGTAATTGCCACAATGGATGACCAGGATGCGCATGAGTTGCTCCAATGTCTTCGTCGTTGCCAGGAACCATCCCAGCCACGTTAGAAAAGAGGCTTAAGCCTCGCGTCCGATCACTCGCAGACAGGCTCCTCATCGACGCCATCCAGGGCGGGCAGGGTGAAACTGAAAGCGCTCCCCTGGCCGATCTCACTCTCGACGCCCACCGTCCCGCCCAGCCGCTCGACGATGCGGCGCACAATCGACAGCCCCACGCCGTACCCTTCCGAACCGGTCTGATCGAGCCGCGTAAACGGCGCAAAAATCCGAGCCTGATCCGCCGGGGTGAGGCCAGGGCCGTTGTCGCGCACCCAGAAGCGGATCATCCCGCCGGGCTGCGGGGTTGCGCCCAACACCACGCGCGGCGCGCTCGAAGACGCGCCGCCGTACTTCAGCGCGTTGCTCAGATAGTTCACCCACACGGCTTCGACCCAGGGCGCGTAACCCAGGGCGACCGGCCACTGCTCCGGCGCGACGACGTCAGCGCGCCGCGCGTCGATCAGGCGCGTCAAGCGCCGCTGCGCTTCGGCCACGATCTGCGCCATGTTCAGGGGTTGCATAGCGATGGCATCCGCCTGGCGGACGCTGGCGAGCAGGAGCAATTCGTCGATGATGTTGCTCATCTTGACGGCCTGCTGCTCGATCTCGTGTAAGTCGCGGCGCAGAGACTCTTCCGACATCGAGAGACGGTTGGTCGCCAGCGTCTCGGCGAAGCCCTGGATAATGGTCAACGGATTGCGCAGGTCGTGAGCGACCGTGTGCGCGAAGGCGTCCAGCTCTTCGATCAGCTTCTCGCGCTGCGCCTCGGCTTCCTTGCGCTCGCTGATGTCGCGCCCCACTGACTGAAACTCGACGAGGTTCCCCTGCGTGTCAAAAATCGCCCGGTCGGTCCATTGTTGCCAGCGCACCTCGCCATGGGGCAGAATCACGCGGTGTTCGTACATCACATAAGGGTTTTCGCGGCTCAGAGAGGCAATATACTGCTCGACCGCCGGGATGTCTTCTTCAGAGATGAGCGGCATAAAGCTGCGCCCGATCAACTCATCGCGGCTCTTGCCGAAGTAACGGCAGTAGGCTTCGTTGACGAAAGTCAGCGTACCGTCGGGTCGCCACCGACAGATCAACTCGGTCTGATCCTCCACAATGGCTCGATAGCGCGCCTCGCTCAGGCGCAGCGCCTCTTCCGCCTGCTTGCGACTGGTGATGTCGGTGTCCGTTCCCACCATGCGATAAGGCGTGCCGCGTTCATCGCGGAGCGCCACGCCGCGCGCGAGAAACCAGCGGATGGAACCATCCCGGTGCAGCATCCGGTGCTCGATTTCATATCGCGGCGTCAGCCCGTCCAGGTGCTCCTGCGCGACGCGCATCACCGCTTCACTGTCGTCAGGGTGAACCAACCTGGCCCAGTCGTCAATATGGTTACGTATCTCGTGATCTTCATAGCCGAGCATCGCTTTTAAGATGGGATCAAGGTGCATTTCGCCGCTTGCCAGGTCCCAATTCCAGACCCCTACCCTGCCGGCGTTGATCGCCAGCGCGTAGCGTTCCTGGCTTTGCCACAGCGCTTCCTCTGCCTGTCTGCGCTCGGTCACGTCGCGGGAGATGCCGCAAACCATAAAACCTTTGTCGGTCTTGATGGGGAACACCGTCGTCTGGAGGATGCGCCGTATGCCGTCGGGGCGTTGGATGGTATAATCGGTTAACGGTCTCAGCGGCGCTTGGCCTGTCTCCAGAATGGCGAGAATCTGCGCTTTGAGCCGCTCATAGAACCCTGAGACTTTGAACTCGTCCGGCGTTAACTGGAATTGGACATCCCAAAAAGGCCGGCCCAACACCTCCTCGCGCTTCAGGCCGGTGATTTGTTCAGCCGCCTGGTTCCATATCCTAATGATGCCTTGCTCATCGATCACACGGATGCCATCATACGACTGCTCGATGACGCTGCGGAACTGCCGCTCGCTCTCGCGCAGTGTTGACTCAATCGCTTCGTGCGCGGCCAAGCGCGCCTCCAACTCGGCGGCGCGCCGGCGCAGGGCGTCCAGTTCTGCCAACAGTCGCGCTCTGGTTACGCGCATTTCGGTCATGGTGCCGCTCTTTTTTGGCAAGCCCTTGCCCGACAGCGGGCTTAAGCCCACGGTCCATTGTTGCAGCCATTGCGTGCGCCCCGCGAAAGCGGCGCGCACGGATTCGGCGTGGTCGCGGGCGCATGTGCTGTAATCATAAACACGTTTGCGCTTGCCGACAAGATAAGTCGCGGCTTGGCTCGATGATAAAGACGGTTTAATGGGATTTTTGACAAGAGTGTACCTGCGAGGGGGCGTATCGGTGCTCAGTCGGCTGGGTATTATCGAGCGATGGGAATCTCCGGGCTGAACGCCCCCTGCCGTCCATTGGCGTCAATCGCCGCGACCGCTAGAAAATCCAGCCCGACGGAAGCCTCAGTATTCCAGGTGAAGACATTGGGCGCGCCCACCTGAAACCACCGGTCGTAAGCGAGCGCGTCGGCGTCGCGCAACGCGATGATGTAGCCCGCCGCGTTAGGCGATGGAGTCCAGGTCAAGTTTAGCGCGCCGGGGTTTCCCGCGCCGGGCTTGAACGCGACGTTGGTCGGCGGGGGCGGGCCATCGGCCAGCGCCAACAGCGCGGCGATCACCACGCGCGCCACGCGCGACATATACCGCGCCGAGACCCACTCGATGGTGTCGCGCGTCGCGTTGGTGCGCGCCGGGTCTTCGGCGGCTTCAGTCAGGCGCACGGCGGCGTACCCGCTGTCGCTGAACGTCATGTGGTCGCCCCAGCGCCCTTCGCGGTCTACCGTCGGCTGCACATCTACCCAGAAATCTGGCACATAGCTTGACGCGACCATGTGCAGGGTCCGCGCCAGTTGCCGGGAGATCGAGTCGTTGGGCGAGGCGGAATACAGGCGCACCCGGTCGCCGATAACTGCGCCGTTCGCGCCGATCTGCGCGCCGACAATATCCAGGTTGATCATCGCGCGCACATCCCACTTCTCGACCTCGACCACCTCGCGCAAGAAAGCCTGGCTGCCCTGTCGCCCGGTCTCCTGCGCGGAGAAGGCGACAAAGACCACCGTAGCCTGGTGCCGGGATTGCGCCATGATGCGCGCGCATTCCAGCAACACCGCCACGCCGGAGGCGTTATCGTCCGCGCCGGGCGCGCTGATGTCGGCGACCTCCGAGATGGAGTCGTAGTGCGCGCCGACGATAATCACCTCTTTCGCGCGGTCCCCAACGCCGGGCAGGTAAGCGAGCACGTTGGTCTGTGTGGTGGCGAGATCGCGCCATTCCAACTGGAAGCTATGCGGCAGAATGAAGAAAGGGACGCTCCGTGCGCGCGCTTCTTGCTCGATAGCACGGAACTGGCTGATAATCCACTCGCGCGCGCCGCCGATGCCGGTGACAGCGCTGTTCGGTTCGGCGTTGACAAAGCGCGTGCCGAAGCTGACCAGGTGGCTTACGTTAATCAGCAGGCGGTCATTATCGACCCGTTCCAGGTAATAAGGGACGCTGGCGTCGATGACCCGCGCGGTCGGCGTGAGGGTCGCCTCGGCGTCGGCGGGAGCGAGAGTCGCGGTGGGCGTTGCGGGTTCGGGCGTCTGCGTGACCGGCTCGATAGGCGGCGGCACGGTGAATGTGGGCGGAGGGATAAACGTGGGCGTGGGCGGCTCGCCCAGACTACAGGCGAGGGCGCTCACCAGCAGGGTCAGTAGCGAAAGGACGAGAGCGCGCTTCGGTTTCATGTCCCGGCTATTGTAGCATCCCCCCGATGTCATGCCATTTTTCGGATCGTGCGGCGCACGGCAGAGCGGCGGCTGCGATTGAACCACCGCAGCGCAGGGAAGCGGAGGAATCGTCGCCAAACGCGGCGAGTCTTGCATTGCGGCGGCGGTTTTCGGTGTCCTGTTCTCCCACTGGAGATGTGCCACGCCAACGCCGGGTGTCCGCCCCGTCAGGTCCCTTTATGCGTTCGGCGTGTAAGCTAAACTTGGCAGGGGCGCAGTCTACAGGCTCATTTAGCGCCGTCGCAGGGCGAGACGCTGTCGCGCAGGCAGCGTAGCGCCTCCTGCACTGCGCTCGCGATGTCCTTTGTCGTGTCCACTGCGATGTGCCTGTGCCGGATCGGCTCCTCATGGGCGCGCAGGCGCTCGTAAACCGACCAGTCCGCCTCTGACTCGCCTTCTTGAGCTGGGGCGGACGCACGCAGCGCCAACCGTGCGCGGATCACGTCCGGCGGGGCAGAGGTGCGCACCGTGAGCAGCGCGGCGGCGGCGTTCAACCCGATCTGGCGCACTATGGCGCGGCGGGCTTCGCTCAGGTTGTTCGCGTCGTAGATCACCCAACGCCCCTCGCGCAGCAGCCCCCAGATCACCGCGTCCGCCACCTCGTAGACGGTCGCGTTCTCCTGGGCTGTGTATCGCGGCTGGGGAAACAATGCTGCGCGGACCGGGTCGCTGCCCACAAGCGTGAACGGGCCGGCGGCGGCAAGCGCACGGGCGAACGTGGTCTTACCCGTGCCGGGCAGGCCGGTCATGACCACGAGCGCCGGGCGACCTCCCGGCGGCGGGGGAGGGTTCAGCGCCACGCGGACGGCGGCGACCATCTCTTGCAATGGGCGGGTCATAGCCCGATTATAGCGCCAAGATGCGGGCAAGATTATCGGGTCGGCGTTACACTTTACAGCACTGAACGCCTCTTTCCCACAAGGGGCCGGGGGTGAGGGGTAACAGCCGATGACAAACAGTACGCCACATGAGACCACCCGCGCCAGGTCGCCGCTAACCCGCGACGAGCTGCGCGACGTGATCGATTTAGCGTTATGGGCCGGCCAGATTTTGCTCCAGCACGGCGCCGAGGCCGAGCGCGTGGAGGAAACCTTGCTCTACTTTGCCGTCGGCCTGGGCTGCGACTGGGTCGATGTGCTGGTCTCGCCCAACGTGATCCTGCTCACCACCAGCAGCGGCGAGGAGTTCCGCACCAAAGTGCGCCGCGTGCCGATCCTGGGCGTGGATATGACCAAAGTGTCGGCGATCAACCGGCTGAGCCGCCGCGTGGCGGCGGGCGAGTTGGACCGCGCCACGGTGCGTTCTGAGTTGGTGCGCATCAGCAGCCTGAAGCCACACTACAACCGCTGGCTGGTCGCAGCGATGGTCGGGCTGGCGTGCGCGGCGTTCAGCCGGCTCTTCGGCGCAGACTGGCCCGCCTTCGCCGTGACGTGGACGGCGGCGGCGGCAGCGATGGTCGTCCGCCAGGAATTGAACCGGCGCGAGCTTAACCCTCTCCTTGTTACTATCGTGACCGCGTTCACAGCGGGGCTGGTCGCCAGCGCCGGTGCGCTGCTGAAGCTGAGCGCGACGCCGCAACTGGCGTTGGCGGCGTCGGTGTTGCTGCTCGTGCCGGGCGTGCCGCTCATCAACGCCGCCGAGGATTTGATGAAGGGCCACATGGTGATCGGCGTCGTGCGTGGGGTGTACGGCATCCTGATCTCGTTGTGCATCGCGCTGGGGCTGCTCTTGGCGATGCGGTTGACGGGGGCCACCGGTTTATGAACGGGGCTGATTTGCTGCGGCTGGCGCTGACTGATGCGCTCTGGTCGGCGGTGGCGGCGCTGGGCTTTGCGATGTTGTTCAACGTGCCCGTGCGCACGCTTGGGGGCTGCGCAGTTTGCGGCGCGGCGGGCCACGCAGTCCGCACGCTGTTGATGCAAAGCGGCGCGGGCATCGAGCTGGCGACTCTGTTCAGCGCCACGGCGGTGGGCTTCCTGGGCGCGCTCTTCGCGCGGCAGTGGAAGACGCCGGCGACCACGTTCACCGTCAGCGGCGCGATCCCGATGGTGCCGGGCGTGTACGCCTACCGGGCCATGATCGGCCTGCTCAACGTCGCCGACGCCGGGACGGTGGATATGGACATGCTCGCGCTGATGTTCTTCAACGCGGTGAAGACCGCGCTGATCCTGGGCGCGCTTGCGTTCGGGATCGCCGCGCCGGGGCTGCTGTTCCGCCGGCGGAGGGAGATCCACCACGAATAACACGGATTTTGTCTTGTTCCTGAGAAAGTGTTTGAAAAGCCCCCTCACCCCCTGTCCCCCTCTCCCGTATGACGGGATAGGGGGCAAAGATACCCCCAATCTGGGTTTATAATCCCCTCTCCCCTTGTGGGAGAGGGGATTTAGGGGTGAGGGGAAGCAAGGGTGACCTTTTCAAACACATTCTTAGAAGTCCGGCTATGGAAGTTTCTTCAGGTTCCGCCGACTAAAGCCGGCGGCTAATCGCCGGAAGGCCACGGCACGGTGGGGAATTCACCCCCGGCTTCAGCCGGGGGAACCCTTTTCAAACGGCCTCTCAGGCGCTCCATGTTATTCTGCGGTCCTACCCGTTTGGGAGCGGAGCTTATGAAACCGATGTCGTATGACTTCCGATCCCGCCGTTCGATGGTGGTTGCGCGGCGCGGCATGGTGGCGACCAGCAATCCGCTCGCGGCGCAGGCCGGCCTGAACATCCTGCGGCAAGGCGGCAACGCCGCCGACGCCGCCATCGCTGCCGCCGCGACGCTCGCCGTCGCCGAGCCGGCCTCGACCGGCGTGGGCGGCGACTGCTTCGCGCTCTACTTCGACGCCGCGACCGGGCGGGTCAGCGCGCTCAACGGCAGCGGGCGCGCGCCGGCGGCGCTGCGGCTCGAAGACTTGCGCGCGCAAGGGTTAGCCGAAGTCCCTATGGAAAGTCCACACGCGGTGACCGTGCCGGGCGCGGTGATGGGCTGGCATGATCTCCTGGCGCGGCACGGCACGATGTCCCTTGCCAGTGTGCTCGCCGAGGCGATCCACTATGCGCGCGACGGCTTCCCGGTCTCACCAGTGTTCGGCAGGTCGTGGCAGGGCGCCGAGTCGTGGCTCCGCACCCGCCCCAACACAGAGGAGTACCTGCCCGGCGGGCGCGCGCCCCAGATCGGCCAGGTGGTGCGCCTGCCGGGACTCGCACGCACGTTGCAAACCGTCGCCGAGGGCGGCCCGGCGGCGTTCTACGCCGGCCCGGTCGCCGACGCGATTGTCTCCACGTTGCAGGAACACGGCGGCGTGATGACTCACGCCGACCTGAAAGCGCACACCTCGACGTGGGAGACGCCGATTCGCACGGACTATCGCGGCGTGACGGTCTACGAGTGCCCGCCCAACGGCCAGGGAATCGCCGCGCTGCTGGCGCTCAACATCGCCGCCGGGTGGGACCTGGCCGCCACGCCCTGGGACTCGCCGGAGCGCCTGCACCTGATGGTCGAGGCGATGCGGCTCGCCTTCGCGGACGCGCGCCGCTACGTGGCCGACCCGGCCTTTAACCCCGCCCCGCTCGACTCCCTGCTCAGCCGCGAGTACGCCGATCAGCGCCGCGCGCTCGTCTCGCCGAGGCGCGCGATGCAGCCGCCCTCCTACGGCGCGCCACCCCCCGGCTCGGACACGGTGTACCTGACGGTCGTCGATGGGCAGGGCAACGCCTGCTCGTTCATCAACAGCTTGTACGCCGGCTTCGGGACCGGCATCGTCGCCAAAGGGACGGGCGTTTTCTTGCAGTGTCGGGGCGCGAACTTCAGCCTCGACCCTGAGCATCCCAACGCGCTCGCCCCGCGCAAGCGCCCGTACCACACCATCATCCCCGGCATGGCCTTGAAAGAGGGCGCGCTCTGGGCCAGCTTCGGCGTGATGGGCGGCTTCATGCAGCCGCAGGGGCATTTCCAGGTGCTCAGCGCCATGATCGACGACGATCTCAACCCACAGGAGGCGCTCGACCGCCCGCGCTTCTGTCTGATCGGTGGGACAGGCGACAGCGCGCTGGCACTGGAGGAGGGCATCCCGGTGGCGACGATGGCACGCCTGGCGGAGTTGGGGCACACGGTGCGCCCGGTGTCGGGGCCGGGGCGGGCGGTCTTCGGCAGCGGGCAGATCATCCGGCGCGACGCGGAGACGGGCGTGCTCTTCGGCGGGAGCGACCCGCGCAAAGATGGGCTGGTGGCGGCGTTTTGATGGGACGCCTGGCGCGTTGTGCACTATAATCAAGACGAACGTCGTGAACGGGTTGAGGTGTCGAAATGAGCGAGATGACTGCTGAATATGAAGCAGTGCTCGAACGGGCGTTGAAGCTCTCGCCGGTGGAGAAGGCGCGGCTGGCTGAGCGGCTGGTGGCGACGTTGGAGCAGGCCCTGGCGGAGGTGCAGGTCAAGAAGCCGAAGCGCTCCCTGTACGGACTGTGGGCCGATCTCAACATAGAGATCACCGCCGAGGATATTGACGAGATTCGCCGCGAGATGTGGGCGAACTTCCCGCGCGAGGA
>DAOTXU010000018.1:0-19423 GCA_034435135.1 Anaerolineae bacterium
CCCCCCCGCGCCGCGATACGCCTCCGCCGCGCGCGCGAATCCCAGCGCCGCCGCCAGCGAGAGGGCGACGGGCATCCACCGCAGGTAGAAAGCCCGCCCCCACGACGGCGCGAGCGGCGTCACGAGCAGGACCGCCGCCGTGCACAGGCTCAGCGCCGCAAAGACCCGCGGCCAATCCGCGAAGAACGCGCGCTGCGCCAGCCACTCGGCGAGCAGGCGCAGGTTGCGCCAAACCCACAGCGCCGCGAGCGCGAGCGCGGCCCCAATCGCCAGCGCCGCCACTGCAAGCAGCGCCAGCCGTCCGGGGAGCGCCGCGCCGCGCCAGAGATCGTCGAAGATGCGCGTGATATAGTTCTGCCAGAAGAACAGCGCCAGCCAGACGCTATAGGCGGAATAGACGAGCGCCAGCGCGCCGAACGCCGTGAAAATCCGCTCCTCGCGGTTGAACGCGCGCACCCGCGCCAGCAGCGTGGGCGCGGCCTGCTGTGTCTCTACATCCCCAACTCCGCGCAGCTTACGCCACAACTCGCCCCGAAGGAACGCAAACGAGCGCTCGCGCAGCTTTGGGAGGTTGAGCCAGTCCTGGAGGATCAGGTAACCGTCCAGTTCCAGCAACGGGTTGAGGTTGGCGTACACGCTCAAATAAGCGACGAACGCGCACAGGAACAGCACATCCGCGACCGGGTGGCCCCCCGCCCTTGCGAGCAGCGCCAGCAGGCTGCACAGGCCGCCGACGAAAGCGTCCGAGACGGGGCCGGCGGCGGTCACGGCGATGCGCGCGCCCTTCGGCTCCATCGAGATGTCCATCAGGTCCACGTAAAAGGCCGGCATCCCGTAATAGACCATTACGCCGCCGACCGGCACGCGCCGGCCATAGTGCTTGGTGGCGAGCGCGTGCGCGTGCTCATGGACGACGAGCAAGGCGGCGCTGGCGATCAGGAGCGTCAGCAGGGCGGCCAGCACCGAACCGCCGTCGCCTTCCGCGCCGGGCGCGACAGGGGTCTGGATCAGCAAGTGCACGAAGGCGACGAGGCCGGCGACGATCACCGCGCCGAGAAGGGCCAGCGTCGCCGGGTTGAAGAGGAAGCGCCCCACACGGCGGTACAGCCGCGTGAAGTACGGGTCCACTTCGGTCAGCGGAAACTCGCGCGAGAGGAAGGCGCGCGCGGCCTGCTCGCCCGCGTAGGCCGGGTGGCGCGCGTAGAGGTCTCGGCGGATGGCTGCGTAGGTCTGGACGGGTTTATCGGTCAGGAAGCCGCCGGCCTTGAGGTTCTCGACCAGGTGCACGACGCGCGCGTAGGCGAACGACCCGAACTGGCTGAAGTAGAACACCACCAGGTCCTTGACCGTGCGCGTCCCGTCCATCTGCGTCCACAGTGCGTAGTCGCGCGCGTCGAGGCGCAGGTAGCTGGAACCCCGGCGCAGCACATAGCGCGCCTCGCCGTCCTCGTCGAGGCGGCGCACGGTCACGGCGGGGTCGGCGTGGGGGCGGTAGTTGGCGACGCCGACGTGTGCGCTCAGCCAGCCCCAGACGCCGTTGTGGGTGTTGTCAGGAGGTGTGTCCATATACCTATTGTACCCGCCAATGGGCCAGTGCAAGGTTAGGGTCTCGTTGCAGGCAGAAGCGTTTCGCGGCGAAAGAGTTGTTCGGTATAATCCGCCCCGTGCGCCGAGCTGACACCGTACTTAAGGGGGAGCCGTGGACCGACTGGTAGAGTGTGTGCCCAACTTCAGCGAAGGCCGCCGCCCGGAGACGGTGCAGGCCATCATCGACGCGATTCAGCGCGCCGCGCCCGTGCACGTGCTCGACTACAGCAGCGACGCCGACCACAACCGCAGCGTTGTGACCTTCGTCGGCGCGCCGGAAGCCGTCGAGACCGCCGCCTTCGCCGCCATCGAGAAGGCCTCCCATCTCATCGACCTGCGCGAACACAAGGGCGAGCACCCCCGCATCGGCGCCACAGACGTGTGCCCGTTCGTGCCGCTGCGCGGCGTCACCCTGGACGAGTGCGTGGAGATCGCGCGGCGCGTCGGCAAGCGCGTGGGCGAGGAATTGAAAATCCCGGTCTACCTCTACGAGGCCGCCGCCACGCGCCCCGACCGCGTGAACCTGGAGGACATCCGCAAGGGCGAGTACGAGGGCCTGCGCGAGATCATCGGGACCGACCCCGACCGCGCACCTGACTTCGGCCCCGCTGAGCTTGGCGCCGCCGGTGCAACCGTGATCGGCGCGCGCCCGTTCCTGATCGCGTTCAACGTCTACCTCGACACCGACGATGTGGAGGTCGCCAAGAAGATCGCCAGAGCCATCCGCCACTCCAACGGCGGGATGCGTTATCTCAAGGCGCTGGGCCTGCTGGTCGAGGGCAAGGCGCAGGTGTCGATGAACTTCACGAACTTCGAGAAGACGCCCCTCTATCGCGTAGTCGAGATGATCCGCCGCGAGGCCGCCCGCTACGGCGCGCAGGTGGCGCGCAGCGAGCTGATCGGCATGATCCCGCAGGGAGCGCTCGTGGACAGCGCGCAGTGGTATCTGCAACTCGACAACCTGAAGCCGGAGCAAATCATCGAGAACCGCCTGAGCGAACTCCGCACCTCGCCGGACGACACGCGGCTCTCCTCGTGGGAAGAGACCGTGCGCATTGTCCCGCCGGGCGCGCGCCGCACCGCTTCCGTCGAGGCGATTCTGCGCCCTGAAGGATTCATCCGCGCCGTCGCCGAGGGCGCGTCCACACCCGGCGGCGGCGCAGTCGCGGCGCTGTGCGGGGCGCTCGCGGCGGCGCTGGCGGCGATGGTCGCCAAGCTCACGGTGGGCAAGCGGAAATATGCCGACGTGGAAACCGAGATGAAAGAGGTCGCCGGGCGCGCCGACAAGCTCTCCGCCGAGCTGACCGACGCCATCGCCGAGGATGTGGAGGCGTTCAACACGGTGATGACCGCCTTCAGGCTGGCCAAGGAGACCCCAGGTCGCGCCGAAAAAATCCAGACGGCCTACATGAAGGCCGCCAGCGTCCCGATGCGCGTCGCCAAGCTGGGGCTGGAAAGCCTGAAGCTGGTCGAAGTCGTCGCCGATAAAGGCAATGCCAACGCCGCCAGCGACGCCGGCGTCGCGGCGCACGCCGGGCTGGCCGCGGTCGAGGGCGCGGCGCTGAACGTGCTCGTCAACGCGAAGGAGTTCGCCAACGCCGCCCTCGCCGACCAGGTGCGCGGCGAAATCCTGGGCCTGCGCGAGCGGTCGCGCGTCGTGCACAAGCGCGTGATGGCGACGCTCGAAGCGCGCGTGAATATTAAGTGATGCGCAGAGCACAATGGTCTTATTCCGATTCTGCCGGCTGAAGTCGGCGGCTCATGGTGTGAGAGAGGTCCTGCGGCACAGATCAGCCCGCGACTTCAGTCGCGGGGCCTTCTCTGTTCTGGTTGTCTTCGCCGCGCTGATGCTCGCCGCCTGCGACGCGAACTTCGCCCCTGACGCGGCCCTCGTCGCTGCGGAAGCGGCGCACACCAGCACCCCCCGCCCCACCGCGACGCCGACGTTCGTCCGCTTTAGCACTGCCACCCGGACGAAAACCCCCACTCCCACCCGCACCGCGACGCCGACCGCGACGGTCGCCGTCCTCGGCAACGGCCTGGACGACGTGGCGATCCCGGTAGGCCGCACCGCGCTGCCGACCATCGCCGCGCCGACCCTGGTCCCGCGTGGGACCGCCACCCCTTCGCCCACCGCGACAGATACCCTCACGCCGTCGCTGGCCCCGCTCTATCTCGGCGGCTCGGCGACCGCGACCTTTGACCCCCTGCCGCTGATGATCCGCGCGCCGGCGTTCCAGGATCATTTCTTGATGGAGCGCCCCTTCGACCCGGCGTACACCAACTGGGTCTCGCGCAACTACCCCTACGGGGGCACCGGCGGCGGGGAGTACCGCGTGCATCACGGCATGGATCTCATGAACGAGCACGGCACGCCCGTGCGCGCCGTCGCCGATGGGACCGTGCTCTACGCCGGGCCGGACAAAGACGTGCGCTTCGGGCCGGAGCCGGACTTCTACGGCAACGTGGTCGTCATCGCGCACGACTTCACCACCGCTGACGGGCAGCTTGTGTTCTCGCTGTACGGCCACCTGTCGAAGGTCAGCGTGCAGACCGGCGAGCGCGCCCTGCTCTACCGGCAGATCGGGCTGGTGGGCGCGACCGGCGTGGCAGACGGCGCGCACCTGCACTTCGAGGTCCGCGTTGGCGACCCTTACGACTATGACGCTGTCCGCAACCCGGACCTGTGGATCAAGAACTTCAACGGCTTCGGCGTGCTCGCCGGGCGCGTGACCGACGCCGACGGCGCGCCGGTCCCCGACCTGCGCATGTCGGTGAACGCGCCGGGCATCGTGCGCGACTTCACCACCTACGCCGGCGAGGTCTCCGGCGACGACCAGCTCCACGAGAACTTCGCCATCGGCGACCTGCCCGCCGGCGACTACACGCTCATTCTCCACGTGGGCGACCGCAGGCTCCGCCAGACGGTCACGGTGTACCCGGAGCGCGTGAACTGGGTGGAGATTGAGTTGCCGTGATCTGTGCTACAATGGGATAGAAGTGAGCGGGAGTATTGTTATGGAGCGCTTCACGGTTAAACACACCGACGAACCCATCCTCGGCCTGCCCGCAGACCTGCTTAAAGCGCTGAATTTGCGGGAGGGCGACCAGGTCGCGGTGACGGTTGAACACGTCGCGCGGCAGCCCGACCCGGCAGCGGTGGATGCATTCCTGGCGCTGGCGGGCGTGTTCGCTGACGACGCGGCGTTCGACGAGGCGATGCGCTATCTGGACAGGCAGTGGGATACGTGGAACCGCGACCTGCTGCAATCTGCCTAGATACGGGGCTGCTAATTCAGTTCTTGCGCGGAACCGCGCCGGGGCAGGCTGCTACCGAAGCGGCAGTCCGGCAGTTTCCCTGTTACATCACGGCCATCACAGTTTACGAATTGCTTTTCGGTGTTGCACGTGCCGGGCGCGACATTGGCGAAGAAGCGATTCTAAGCCTGTTCACTGTGCTGCCACTGGATGCAGCCGCCGCACGTCGGGCGGCGTTATCGCACGGCGCGCTGGTCAGCCAGGGGCAGGACATCGGCATTAAAGACGTACTGATCGCGTCGATCTGCCTGGCTCACGACCTGCCGCTACTGACGCTCAACGCCCGGCACTTTGAGCGCATCCCCGGCTTGACTATCCTGAAGCCGGAAGACTTGCTGGCCTGATTACACGACCCTTCAGGCATCAAAGCCATGCGCGCAGCACAGCGAGCGCCTCCGGCAGCAGCATCGCGCAAAGCCTAAAACTCCCGATGCCGCCACACCCCATCGACCATCGTACCTTTCACCTGAATCTCGCGCAACGCCATCGGCTCGACCGTGTACGGGTCGGCGTCCAGCACCACCAGGTCGGCCAGGTAGCCTGGCGCGACCCGCCCCAGCCGGTCCTCCAGGCCGGCGGCGTAGGCAGGGCCGGCGGTGTAGGCGTACAGCGCCTCGTGCACGGTGATCTTGCCCTCAGGCTGCCAGCCATCGGGGCCGGGGCTGCCGTCGGCCTTGCGCCGCGTGACCGCCGCGTGCACCCCCCAGAGCGGCTGCATCGGCTCCACCGGCGCGTCGGAGCCGAACGCCAACACCGCGCCTGCGTCGAGTTGGGCGCGCCAGTGGTACGACCAGCGCGCGCGCGCGCCCCAATAGCGGTCGGCGGCGATCATGTCGCCGGTGGCGTGGATGGGCTGCATCGACGCGATCACGCCAAGCTGCCCCAGGCGGTGTTTATCGTCGGGGTGGATGAGCTGCACGTGCTCGATCCGGTGGCGCATCAGGTCGGCGGGGACGCCGCGCGCGGCTTCCTCGCGGCGCACGGCCTCGAACACGTCGAGGGCGTCGTGCACCGCGCGGTCGCCGATGGCGTGGATAGAGGAGGGGATGCCCGCCGCGCTCGCCTCGCTGACCAGCGCGTACAGGGTCTCCTTGTCGGTGACGGCGACGCCCCGGTTGTTGGGTTGGCCCTCGTAAGGTTCGACCATCAGCGCGGTGTTGGGGCCGAGCGCGCCGTCGGCGAAAAGCTTCAGCGCGCCGAGGCGCAGCATGTCGTCGCCGAACCCCCAGCGCAGCCCCAACGCGGTCGCGTGCGCCAGGTTCTCCGCCGGCTGGATTTGCTTCACCACGCGCAGGCCGAGCGCGTCGCGCGCATGGAGGATTTGCAGCGCCGCGAAGCAGCGCGGCCCGTCGAAGTCGTGCACGCCGGTCAGGCCCGCTGCCCAGAGCCGCGCCTGCGCCGCCTCGATCCACGCGGCGATCTGTTCGGCGCTCGGTTCGGGGATGAGGTCATGCACCAGGTCCATCGCGTTTTCGAGCAGAATCCCGCTCGGCGCGCCATCGCGCCCGGCGCGGACGATCTGCCCGCCCGCCGGGTCGGGGGTGTCCGCCGTTATACCGGCGAGCCGGAGCGCGGCGCTGTTCACCCACGCGGCGTGGCCGCTCTTGGCGCTGAGGTAGACCGGGTTCTCCGGCGCGACCGCGTCGAGGTCGGCGGCGGTGGGGAAGCCCCGCCCCTCCCAAAGCTCCTGCCACCACCCGCGCCCCTGCACCCACGCGCCCGGCGGCGTGGCCGCTGCGCGCTCGGCAACGCGGCGGAGCGCCTCGGCTTTGGTCGGGACCTCGAACAGGTCCACGCTCGTCAGCGAGTGGGCGTACCAGGACAGGTGGATGTGCGCGTCCACCAGGCCAGGGATCACCGTGCGCCCCTCCAGCTCGTGCACCGCCGCGCCGGGGCGCGCCATCATCTGGATGGCGCTGTCGTCGCCGACAGCGATAATCCACCGCCCTTGCAGCGCGACGGCGGTCGCCAGCGGGCGGGCGGGGTCGAGCGTGCGCACGTTCCCGCCGATCAAGATGCGGTCCGCTAACATCGATACCTCCTCAACATGTCACCGTTCCGCATAGGGTAGCTCCACAGGATCGCGTGGTCATGTGAGAGCACCTCCACTGGCGAGCTGGACAGGGGGCTTAAGCCCTCTGTCCTCGCCAACGGATTGCGGCGACTCGGCTTAGATACGGGGTGTTATTACCCGCTTTCAGGCGCTCCACGCTATTCTGGGGTCTTATCCCGCATAGTGTACCCTTGAATCAAACAAGGGGCTTAAAGCCCCCTGTCTGCGCTGCCTGCTAGAACCTATCCGAGATACCACTCTTGTGTTTCGGACAGGGGACTTAAGCCCCCTGTCCGGGCCTTTTCGGATAGCCTCTTATGGAGAGCCAGAGTCATTGGCCTTTGCCGTCGGGACGCCCTTCTACCACCGGGACCGGGGCAGCCAGCGGTTCCTGAGGCTTAGCGTGGTCGTGCGGTTTCGCCCCGCCGTTCCGGTGGATTTGATACGGCACAATCGTCACCACCACGCGGTCCAGGTCGCCGAGTGCCAGGTTGAAGATGAGCGCGGTGTTCTGGTGGAGCGCCTGCTCCCAGAAAGTGTCCATCACCAGATGGCCCATGATGACGTGCACGAAAGTATCCGGCTTCTCGTTGAGGATGTTCTCGACATACTCCCGAATCGGCCCGGTCAGCGCGCGGTAAGGCGACGGGATGACGACGAACTCGCCCTCGCCGATGTATTTGTCCCAGTCCTGGCGCGCTCTTTCAGCCTTCTGCGGGTTGACCGCGACGTGAATCGCTTTCCAGGGATGCCCCAACGACTTGGCGAAGTTGACGACGCGCACGGTCTCGGCGTGAACGCCGTCCACCAGGATCAGGGTTTGTACGGAATAAGCATGAATGTCCGGGCGCACCCTTCTAAGGCTCAGGGCTTTGGCGACATCCTGGTAGTGATAGTGAATGCGGAAGAAGATGAAAACCAGGGCCGGGATCAGGAACACCACGAACCACGCGCCGGCGGTGAACTTGGTGACCGCAAACACGACCATGACGATGCCCGTACACACCGCGCCGAAGGCGCTGACGAACATTTTCACACGCCAGCGCGGGTCATATTCCAGCATGGCCTCAAGCCCCTGCACCGTCTCGCCGGGCTTGAGCCGGCCGATCTTGCGCAGGTGAACCGCCATGCCGGTCTGCGAGATCGTGAAACTCAGGAACACGCCGATAGCGTAGAGCGGGATCAGGGCAGTCGTGCGCGCGCCCATGACGATGACGAGGGCGGACGCGAAGACCGCCAGCGCCGCAATACCCCAGGAAAAGACCAGGCGGTTGCCGCGCTGCGTCAGCTGCCGGGGCAGGAACCCATCGCCGGCCTGCAACGCCGCCAGCCGGGGGAAGCCGGCGTAGCTGGTGTTGGCCGCCATGAGCAGGATCAGCGTGGTGCCGGCCAGGGTGAGGGCGTAGAGCACGCTGCCCTGGCCGTGGACAGTCCGGCCTATCTGGGAGATGACGGTTTCGCTTTCGCTGGGGGTCGCTCCGATTTGGTGCGCCATCAGGGTGATGCCCAGGAAAAGCGTAACCAGAATCGCGGTCATCCACGTCAGGGTCGAGGCGGCGTTGCGGCTGCGCGGCTCGTTAAACGCGGTGATGCCGTTCGAGATGGCCTCCACGCCGGTCAAAGCGGTACACCCACTGGAGAAAGCCTTCAGCACCAGGAACAGGGTTAGCGGTTCGGCCACGTGGTGGATCGGCTCCACGCCGGTGACGGTTGGCAGCGTGCCGGTGAGGACCCGTATCAACCCGATGCCCAGCGTCAGGAACATGATCGTCAGGAAGAAATACGTGGGAATCGAAAAGACGAAGCCGCTTTCTCGCACGCCGCGCAGGTTGAGGATAGTCATGAGGATGATGATGCCTACGGCGAGCTCCACCCGGTAAGGCGTCAGTTCGGGCAAGCCAGACGTAATCTGTGCGACGCCCGCTGAAATGCTCACCGCGACGGTTAAGATATAGTCGGTCAGCAGCGCCGCGCCGGCGACCTGCGCCGGCAGCTCGCCCAGGTTGTCGCGCGCGACGATGTACGCCCCCCCGCCGTTCGGGTAGGCGTAGATGGTTTGCCGGTACGAGATGGTCACGATCACCAGCAAGATACCAATCGCAATGGCAACCGGGATAGAAAGGTCAAAGACGGAAGCGCTCAACCCGGCCATCGCCAGAATGATGAGGATTTCCTCGGTGGCGTAGGCGGTGGACGAGAGCGCGTCCGACGCGAACACAGCCAGACCGATCACGCGGTTAACGGTCTGGTGCACAAGCGCCCTGGTCGGGAGCGGCGCGCCGATCAGCAGCCGCTTCAGCGTGAAACGCGCTTGTGTTTTCTGAGGGGCGGTCATACCCAATACACTCCTTAAGCCGACTCATGCTGGCCGGCACAAGTCGCTAAGTATAGCAGCTTTTTAGAGAACAACCAGTAAGTCGCTCTCTGGGGAGCGACGATTATATGGATTTCCAACATTTTACCCCTTAATGACACGAATTTCACTCATCAAGCAACCCTTTCGCGTGAAATTCGTGTTAAATTCGCTGTGCTCGCTTGAGGTGCCCCCTCTGCTTTTCGACCTTTTCTTACCTTACCCTGTAGGATGGAGATAAGAATAGGTATAAAGTGCACATGAAAATGTCAACGCGAATTTGTGGAACTTTCACAAATCACCTTGTTGTGGGGAACACAAGGGTCTAGAGCAGCTATCCCAAAAAAGAAGAGCGTGTCGCCACGCTCTTCAGTTTCCGGTCTGTCGCTTGCGCAAGGGTGCTTGCTCTGTGCGACGCGCTTGCTAAGGGGTCACGAACGGATGAGGGCGCAAGCGACAGACGGTTGGGGAGGAGCCTCGTCAGCCACCGGAAAGGCTAACCCTGTTTACCGCCAGGTTTGGGGAGCACCTGAGCGGATGGCCGGCTGATTGTGAAGGTCCGAACTTGATGACATTATAGCGCGGCTTATCCGCTCTGTCTGTGAAGACAGCGTGAATTTTGGGCTTTCCGGTTCTCATGGTTCAAAGCGCTTCCTCTCCCCTGACATTCCCCCTTATCATGAGAACCGGAGGCCCTGGCTCCCTTTCTGGGGCTTTTGCAAAGTCGGTGGGCAATGTTAGCGTATAACTTTGTTCCTTCTTGCCCTCACCCCTAAATTTTCTCTCCCGGCTGCGCCGGACTATATCCCGGCTGCGCCGGACTATAGCCCGGCTGCGCCGGACTATAGCCCGGCTGCGCCGGACTATAGCCCGGCTGCGCCGGACTATAGCCCACAAGGGGAGAGGGGACTTTGCAGACCAATGCGGCGGGCTTTCCTCCTCGCCCTGCTGTGGGAGAGGGGGCCAGGGGTGAGGGGAACAAGCAGCGAGGGACTGCGCAAAAGCCCTGAACCGGGGACAACCCCGTGTGAAACCGGCGCGCGCTGGCGCCAGCGGACGCGACCTTTGGCTTTCACCCCCGCCCAAGCGGAGCGTGACGCGCAGCGTCATGCGCACTTATGGCTCTGCTAGAAGCCAGATGATAAAGGTAGCGCCTTTTTCGGGCGGCCCCGCGCTGATGACCTCGATCTCGCCGTGATGCCGCTCAACGATTTCATAGGCGATGGACAGCCCCAGGCCGGTGCCCGGCGTGTTCGATTCGCGCGCGGCGCGGCCCCGGAAGAACCGTTCAAACAGGCGCGGGTGCTCTTCCGGCGGGATGCCCGGCCCGGTGTCGCGGACGCCGATCCCTACCCATCGCGTCCCTTCACGCTCGGTGACGCGCGTGAGCAGGGTCACGCGCCCGCCGGAGGGCGTGTAGCTGATGGCGTTGGTAAGCAGGGTACTGAGGGCCTGGCCCAACAGGCGCTGGTCGGCCTGGACGGGGGGCAGGCCGGGCTGCATGTCCAGCGCCAGGTTCAACCCGTGACTCTCCGCGAGCGGCGCCCGGTCGAGCGCGTATTGCTCGGCCAGCGCGTTGAGATCGGTCGACTCCGGTTTCAGTTCCAACTGCCCCTGCTCCATCCGCGAGAGGTCGAGCAGGTCTTCGATAATCCGTTCCAGCCGGTCGGTTTCGCGTTCCAGGCGATTCATGTAGCGTTCATTTTGGATGGGGTTGCGCTTAAGCAGCTCGTGGTACAGTTTGAGGCTGGAGATGGGGGTGCGCAGCTCGTGCGAGACGTTGGAGACAAATTCATCCTTGACGCGACCGAGCGCCCGCAACTGTTCATTGGCGGCTTGCAGCTCGGCGGTGCGCGCTTCGACGCGCTGCTCAAGCTCGGCGTAGGCCTGGGCTTTGGCGATCGCCAGCGCGATGAGTTCCGCGGCCTGTTCGGCCCAGGCGATCTCGCCCTGGGTGAAACGATGAGTCTGGTTGAAGCTGAGCAACAGCGCGCCCAGGTCGCGTCCATCGGCGTGCAGGGGAAGAGCCAGCAGCGAGCAAATCGGGAGTTGTTCCGCCAGCTCACGCTTCACATAGGGGCAGTTCAAGGCGTCTTCGACGATAAGCGGGCGGCGGGTTTCGAGCACGGCCCTGGTCAGGGTCAGTCTATCGGTCTGGGCCGGCTCCTGGAGCGGGTAGGTATCCCGCAGGGGACCGAAGGCTGCTGTGGGGATGACCTGCTGGCGCTTGGCATCCCACAGCGTGATATAGCAGCCGTCTCCACCGATGATGTCGGCGGCAATCTCGACCAGCCCTTGCAGGATGGCGTTTATTTCCAGGGTCGAGGTGGCGACGCGCGTGATCTGGTTGAGCAGTTCAAGCCGCTCGACGCGGCGCTCAAGCTCGAGGTAAGCCTGCGCTTTGGCGATCGCCAGCGCGATGAGGTCGGCGGCCTGCTCTGCCCAACCGATTTCGCCCTCTGTGAACGAGTGAGTTTGTTCAAAGCCGATCAGCAACGCACCCAGGTCGCGCCCATCAGCCTGCAACGGCAGGGCCAGCACTGAGCGTGACGGATAATGTTCAGCAATATGGCGACTCAGGTAAGGCGTGTTAAATACATCTTCCACGGCAAGTGAGCGCCCCAGGGTGAGCACGGACTCGGTCAGGGTGACCTCGCCGGGTTGTCTGGGGCGTCCCTGGCGGTAAACGTCGCGCATAGGCCCGAACGCCGCAGCCGGAATGGTTCGTCGATGTTCAGCGTCCCACAACGTAATATAGCAACCGTCCCCCCCGATAATACCGGCGGCTGTGTCGACCAACGTTTGCAGCAGTTCGTCCCACTCGAGGATGACTGCGCCGACGCGCGTGATCTGGTTGAGCAGCGCCAACTGTCGGTTGCGATCCTGGCTCTCGCGGTACAGGCGCGCGTTCTCAATCGCGATGGCGGCTTGGTCAGCAAAGGCTTGCAGATGTTTGCCGTCGTTGTCGGTGAACGCGCCCGGCGTGGCGCTGTCGAGGCTAAGGAAACCGATCAGTTTCTCTTTCGTGAACATGGGCGCGCCCGCGTATGAGCGAACTAAGATCGGCACGCCGGCGTATGAACGGATCCAGTGCTCGTCAGGAACTTCAACCCAGTTGTTGTAAACCTGAACGTCGGAGATGACCAGCGGTTGTCGGGTCTCCGACATGGCGCGCAAGGTAGCGGTTTCAGCGAGGGGAAAACGCAACATCATCGCATCGACGTTTCTTTGGAAGTAACCGCGCCCACGGACCACGTGAGCGACCCCCGATTCGATCAGCATAATGTTGGCCGCATCGTGCGGCACTACGCGCCCAACATTGGTGAGGATGCGCTCCAGCACTTCGTCTAAATCCAGGGTGGCGCTGACGGCGGCGGCGGTATCGCGCAGCGCCTCCGCGAGGGCGCGCTGCTCTTGCTCCGCTTCAAATAGGCGCGCGTTCTTGATGGCGAGCGCGGCCTGTTCAGCGAAGGCTTGCAGGCGCTCGGCATGGGCGTCGGTGAACGCGCCTGGCGTCGCGCTGTTCAGGTTGAGGAAGCCGATCAACTCGCCTTCCAGAAAGATGGGCGCGCCGGCGTAGGCGCGGATCCAGCGCTCTTCAGGGACGTCAACCCAGCCTGGGAAGGTATGCACGTCGGGGATGACGAGCGGTTGCCGGGTCTTCGTCATATGGCGCAAAGTGGCGGTCTCCGTCACGGAGAAGCTCAGGGCTTCGGGTTTGACCCCATTTTCTTTATAGCCCCGTTCACGGACGACGCGCGCGGCGCCGTTTTTGATGAGCGTGATGCTCGCGGCGTCGTGCGGGGCGACGCGCCCGACATTGGCGAGGATGCGCTTCAGCACTTCATCGTAGTCAAGGATGGCGTTGAGCGCAGCGGCGGTGTCGCGCAGCGCTTCCGCCAGCACGCGCTGCTCTTGCTCGGCCTGATACAGGCGCGCGTTCCGGATGGCGAGCGCCGCCTGTTCGGCAAAGGCTTGCAGGCGTTCCGCGTGCAGGTCGGTAAACGCGCCCGGCGTCGCGCTGTTCAGGTCCAGGAAACCGATCACCTCGCCTTCGAGCCGGATCGGCGCAGTGGCGTTCGAGCGGACCCAAGCGGTTTCCGGGAACGCCACCCAATTGGGGTCGTCGCGCACGTCGGGGATGACGCAGGGTTGTTGCGTTGCCAACATAGCGCGCATGTTGGCGACTTCGGCGATGGGGAAGCGCAAGGTAGTAATGGCCGCGTCCGAAAATCCGCGCTGCTCGTAGCCACGGCTGCGGACGATGCGCGCGACGCCCGCTTCGATGAGCATGACGGCGGCAGCGTCGTGGGGCATTGCGCGCTCGATGTTGGTCAGGATGCGGTCCAGTACCTCGTTGAAGTCGAGCGTGGCGCTGAACGCGGCGGCGGTGTCGCGCAGCGCCTCGGCCAGGATGCGCTGCTCGCGCTCGGCGGCCTCGGCGCGCTTGCGCCGGGTGATGTCCTCCACTATGCCCAGACCATAGAGATAATCGCCTTCAGGCCCGCGCACAGCGGAAGACGTCAGGCGCACCCACAGCACACTGCCATCCTTGCGGATGCAGCGCTTCTCCATGCGATAGAGATCACGTTCTCCCACAACAGTCTCTCTGACTAAAGGCGCTTCGCTCTCCAGGTCTTCCGGGTGGGTAAAGTCGGCGTAGTGCATCCGCGCGAGTTCTTCTGCGGTATAGCCGAGCATTTCTTGCAGCGCGGCGTTGCTCGCCAACACCTGCCCATGCTGGTCGACCAGCGCGATGCCTGCCGCCGCGCTCTCGAATATCCCGCGGAAGCGCGCTTCGCTCTCGCGCAGCGCTTCCTCAGTGCGCATACGTTCGAGGATTTCCTGTTGTAGTTGCGCATTCGCGGCGGTGAGTTCGGCGGTGCGCTCCTGGACACGCCGCTCCAATTCGTCGCGCGCCCGTTCCAGCGCTGCTTCGGCCTCTTTCCACGCCGTGATGTCGCGGGTGACGCCGACCAGCCCCACGATTTTTCCGCCCGTTTCTCGAAAGGGCACCTTGGTGGTGGAGAGCCACGTGACGCTGCCGTCAGGGTTCGCGCGCGCGGTTTCTTGGTTAACCATAGGCTGGCCTGACCGGAAAATTTCCTGCTCACTGGCGAGAAATTCCTCCGCCCGTTCGCGCGGGAAGTAATCGAAGTCGGTCTTCCCCGCAAGCGCGTCCGGCGTTTTCTCGCCCAGGTGGTGCGCAAGCACCTTGTTGGCGACAAGGAGACGGCCATCGCAGTCTTTGACATAGATGTCATCGGGCAGGTTGTCGATGAGGGTGCGCAACAGGTTGCGTTCTTTTGCCAGCGTCGCTTCCACACGCTCGCGCTCCGCCACTTCCAGCGTCAAGGCAGTGTTTGCTGCCTGAAGCTCGGCGGTCCGCTCGGTGACGCGCTGCTCCAGCTCCTCGCGCGCTTTTTGGAGCGCCTCTTCTGCCCGTTGGCGTGCGGTAATATCACGCACAACCGCCAGAATCGCCTTCTGGCCTCGATAAGTAATCGTTTTACTGGTGGCGTCGATGTAGATGCGGCGACCGTCTTTGGCGATGTGAATCCCACCGATTTCGCTCAGGCTGCCCTCGGCGAGCTGGCGGGCCAGCCGGTCGCCAAAACCAGCCGCGTATTCGGGGGAATCAAGTTCGGTGGTTTTCATGTGGAGCAGTTCATCGCGACTATAGCCGAGGCGTCGGCACGCGGCTTCGTTGACATCCAGGATGTTGGCGTCCTGGTCATATACGAAGATGGCATCATCGATGCCTTCAAAGAGCACGCGGTACCGTGCCTCGCTTTCCGCCAGTTGAGCTTGCTGGTCTTTAGCGACCAGGTTGCGGTGGCGCGCGGCGATCACGATCAGAATCGACACCATGTAGAAAAAGAAAAACGGTAGCTCGAAGGGGTCTGCGGCGGGAACCAGGAGCGGGAAGAGCAAAATCCCGGTCGCGTTGAGCATGATGACGGCGACAGTAGTTTTGACCGGGAAGAAGATGCTGGCGAACAATACGGGGAGGATGAGGTAGACGAAGAAGTAAAGGTCGCTGGGCGCTTCGCCTGGCAACACGATGACAAAAATCCCAACCGAACACAAAGCCACCGTGAGCGCGGCTGCCCACTTGTAGTAACCCGTGCGGCTGAGGCCGTAGACAATGACCAGGAGCAGGATAGCGGCTATCCCTACCAGCGAACTGGGCCGTTCCAGAACCGCCTGGCGTTCAGCAGGGTCTATAAGCACCGGAAGGATTTCCGCCCAAAAACCCAGCAGAACGAGCACCCCGATGAGCGAGGCTAGCAGCCGCGCTTCGCGCCGCTGCGCCGAGTCCCGGATGGCAGCCGCCGGCTCGGTGAACCAATGCCAGAGGGTTTTCGGGAATCGGGTGGATGACAGCAGGCGATTATTTCCGGTCATCCGCGTATCTCCTCAATAATCTGTTGTCGTTTGCGTCTACAGCCACATCGTGGTTTCCACCGGCTGGCGCGCAAACCTGCGTTGATTTTAACATGAGGTTGGAGCAAGGGCTGTAAGGAAAAGCTATTACTGATGTGGTCAGTCTTTACATAAACAAGGCCCATCCCAGGCGCTGGGGCGGGCCGACTCGACCGGTCTGGCCCCCGGCGAGGCGACGGCGCATTTCAGTAGACCGGCAGGTTCGGGTCGATCTGCCGCGCCCAGGCGTTGATCCCGCCGGCCATGTTCCAGACGCGGCGGAAGCCATGACTGCGCAACATTTCCACGACCCTGGCGCTGCGGCCACCGGCCTGGCAGTAGACCACGATGTCGCGCGTCATATCCAGTTCGCCGAGGTGTTCGAGCACCTCATTTCTGGGGATGTGGTGCGTCGCGCGTGCGATGTCGGAGATTTCCCACTCGAACGGCTCGCGCACGTCCAGCAGGATGAAATCCTCGCCCCGGTCGAGTTTGGCATTCACTTCTTGTACACTGATGGTCGGGACGATCTCCTGCTCCGCGGTGTAATAGGGACTGCGGTCGTGCCCCGGCATCCCGCAGAACTCCTCATAGTCGATCAGCGCGGTGACGGTGGGATGCTCGCCGCAGACCGGGCAGGTGGGGTTCTTGCGCAGCTTGACGTAATCGAAACTCATATTGAGCGCGTCGTAGAGCAACAGGCGACCTATCAGCGTCTCGCCGATGCCGAGAATCAACTTGATGGTCTCGGTCGCCTGGATTGCGCCGATGGTCCCTGGCAGGATGCCGAGCACGCCACCCTCGGCGCAACTGGGCACCAGCCCCGGCGGCGGCGGCGCAGGGAAGAGGCAACGATAGCATGGCCCGTAGCGCGCGTCAAACACGCTGGCCTGCCCCTCGAAGCGGAAGATGCTCCCGTACACGTTGGGCTTGCCCAGCATCACGCTCGCGTCATTCACCAGGTAGCGCGTGGGGAAGTTGTCGGTGCCGTCAACGATCACGTCATACGGCTCCATAATCTCCAGTGCGTTATCCGACATGAGCGGCGTGTTGTAAGTGTCCACGCGCACGTGTGGATTGATGTCCAGGATGTGCGCTTTGGCGCTCTCCAGCTTGGGCCGGCCCACATCTTTGGTCCCGTGAATGATCTGGCGTTGCAGGTTAGAAGGGGACACCACGTCATAGTCCACCAGCCCGATGCGGCCCACGCCCGCCGCGGCCAGGTACATCGCTACCGGCGAGCCAAGCCCGCCTGTGCCGATCAGCAACACACTGGCGGCCTTGAGCTTGCGTTGCCCGCTCATCCCTACCTCCGGCATGATGAGGTGCCGGCTGTAGCGTTCGATTTCTTCTTTGCTCAGTTGAATCGCCTCCGGGGCGATAGGTTCCACAACGCTCATGGTCTTCGCACTCCTAAGTGTTTCAGCTTTTGCACTCCCTATGCTGACGCGAGGGTGCATTCGGGATTTGGGGAAAAGGCACGCGGAAGTGATGGTTTTGTATGAATAACCCGCCGACTAAAGTCGGCGGCTAATTGGAAAAACCGCCGAGTCAGAAAGTGTTTGAAAAGCCCCCTCACCCCCTCTCCCGTCATACGGGAGAGGGGGCAAAGATACCCCCAATCTGGGTTTATAATCCCCTCTCCCCTTGTGGGAGAGGGGATTTAGGGGTGAGGGGAAGCAAGGGCGACCTTTTCAAACACATTCTCAGGCCTGAAATTAGCCCGCTACTTCAGTCGCGGGGCCTGAAGAAAAACTGCCCCCAATTCCGAATGCACCCTGACGCGACATCGGCTTCCGGTAATTACCCTTCCACATTATAATCCCTTGCGAGATCATTTGGCCGCTCCACAGAGGCCCTTTTTCATGGACATCCCTGAGCAGACACACACACCGCCCCGACGACTGGCCCTCCGGTTGCGCCGCCTGCCCGCCTTTCCCGGCCTGGTGGTTGGCCTGGTGGCGGCGACCCTGCTGCTGCCGGGCGGCTTCGACAGCCACCTTTACTTCTTGCGCGACTGGTGGCCGGGAGCAAACGCGCCGGCGTGGATTTTCCTGCTCACCGCGCCGATCAGCCGCCTGCCCTGGCCGCTCCCCTGGACCGTCCTGGTTGTTGTGACGGCGTTCGCCGCCCGGTTCGCGGCCTCGTGCTGGGGCGTTTCCCGCTGGTGGGTGGCGATGTTCAGCCTGTCCGTGCTGTGGAACATCTGGCTGGGGCAGAACGAAGTGTTCGGCATTATGGGCGCGGCCATCGGCTGGCTCGTTGTGCAGAAGCGGCTGCACCCGGCGTGGCTGGGCATCGCCTGGCTGGGGCTGCTCACGAAGGCGCAGGCCGGCTGGGGTCTGGCTGTGCTGTATGCGTGGTGGCTGTGGCGCGATCGGGGCCTCAAGCCGCTGCTGTGGGGCGGGGCGGTTGCGGGGGGCGTTGCGCTGTTGACGCTGGTCCTGTGGCCGGGCTGGCCGGTGATGTGGGTGACCCGCCTGCAACAGCTTGCCCCGCAGAACTCCCCGGTCAACGCGGCGATTTTTCCGATCGGGCTGGCGGCTTGGCCGGTCGCGCTGATGCCTCTGCGCATGACCCGCCAGCGGCGGACGCGCATGTTCGCGGCGGCGTCTCTCCTGGGCAGCCCCTATCTCAACACTTATCACTGCACAACCTTGATGACCATGGTGGACGAACCGGCGCTTCTTCTCATCTCATGGGTGACCGTCGTCCCCGCCATTTTCTCCGGGAGCAACCTGACTGTGCAGCCGGTCCAGTTGGGATGGTTGATCCCCGCAGCGGCGCTGGCGTTGGATGCGATCCAGGCATACCGCGCGCGCGGTACGCCGGGCGGTGTAGCCGCCGAAGGCGCGTAGCCTGCCGGCCATGGCCAGTTCGGTCACAGTCGCCTCTCCGACTCGATCAGCGACAGCGAAAGCTCCCACTCAACCCCGGCGTCGTCGCACATCGTGCACGAGAACTCCGCCAGCCTGAGCCATTCCAGCGCCTCGGTCGCCGACATCAGCGCCCCCGCCGTCTCGGCAACCTGCCAGTGATACGGCGCGGTATACCGATCCAGGATGAAAATGGCGGCTGCGCCGTCGCCGGCGTACTGCGCGCGGACCTTGCCGCCGGCGTCGATCAACGCCGGAAAGGGCAGCCTATCATCCTTCAGCGGCGTTGGGGCAATCGCCAGGACTTCGGCCTCCCACGCGCGGAAGTCGTCGTGGTGTGCTGCGAAGTCGTTCAGCAGGGTGCGGGCCGGCGCACGCTCCGGGGCGTCGAGGAAGAGCAACAGCACGGGCTGCCGCTGCCGGAAGTCGGCCAGGCAAACCTCCCCGCCCCGGTTCGACGGCAGGCAGAAGTTCGGCGCGGGCGTTTCACGATTCAGGTGGATCATTTCGCGTCTCCTGAACCAATTTTATCCAGATTATCTTCTTTTTTCTCGAAGTTGCCACCACGAGCTTCCCCGAAGGGTCCTGAATGACGCGCCTCGCTCCTGGATCGATTATCCGCTCTCGCCTGTTTTGGGTATAGTTTACTCAAAGGATGAACTGATTCAAACTTTTGCCAACAGTTGAACGTGCTAAGCGTTTCTCTACCTCACCCCCGTCTCGCCTGCGGCTCGACACCCCCTCTCCGCGTGCGGCTATAGTCCGGCGTAGCCGGGAGAGGGGGACGGGGGATGAGGTGTCCGCCAACAC
>DAOTXU010000019.1:0-4596 GCA_034435135.1 Anaerolineae bacterium
AGAAAGTGTTTGAAAAGCCCCCTCACCCCCTGTCCCCCTCTCCCGTATGACGGGAGAGGGGGCAAAGATACCCCCAATCTGGGTTTATAATCCCCTCTCCCCTTGTGGGAGAGGGGATTTAGGGGTGAGGGGAAGCAAGGGCGACCTTTTCAAACACATTCTGAGACAGTGGGCTTAAGCCCACTGTCTATTCTGGCCTCGGATGTGAATCTTGGTGTATAACCTATAAAAATGCCTGTATCCGACTTAAACCCATCTCCGGGGGAGTCGCCCCCGGCCAGAGGCATCCGGCGGATCGCGCCGATTCAGCCCGGAGAAGCGCTCCCCGCCAGGCGGTCAGCGCAGCGTGTGACGCTCAAGCCCTGGATGGCGCTGGCGTTCACGGGGCTGGTGTTCACGCTGTGGCTGATCGGCACGCCGGCGGGGTTGGACGGCAAGGCGCGCGCGGTGGGCTACGCCATCTGCCACCAGATTCCCGCGCGGAGCTTCCTCATCAACGAACAGCCGATGCCGCTCTGCGCGCGGTGCACCGGCACCTACCTGGGCGTCGTTGTGGGCTTCCTCGCACCGACCCTGCTGCGGCGCGGTAAGGCGGGCCGCCTGCCGCATGGGTCGATACTGATGACGCTGGTCCTGTTCACCCTGGCGATGGCAGTCGATGGCGTCAACTCTTTCATGAGCCTCTTCCCCGGCGGCCCGCCGCTCTACGCCCCGCGCAACGACCTGCGCCTGCTCACCGGCAGCCTGCATGGGCTGGCCATGGCGAGCTTCATCTACCCGATTTTCAACCAGGCGGTGTGGCGGGACTGGCGTTCGGGGCGCAGCCTGCGCCACCTGGGCGACCTGGCCGTGTTGGTGATCGGCGCGTTGCTGCTTGATGTGCTCGTGCTCACGCAAGCGCCGCTTGTGCTGTGGGTGATGGGGCTGCTCAGCACAGCAGGGGTGGTCGCCATCTTGATGGCGATCAGCATGGTGGTCCTGGTCACGGTCATGGGGCGCGAGCGCACGGCGACCGGCTGGGGCGACCTGGCGATCCCGCTGATCGTCGCGTTCGGCGTTACGTTTGTCATCATTGGCCTGATCGACGCGGGGCGCTTCGCGCTCTTCCGCACGTGGGATGGGCTGCCTCTCGGCGGGTAACCCGAAGTTTTTCTCAGCGTGGGATGGCGTCAAACGGTGAGCGGCGGGTCTCCACCTCGGCGCGGAGTTGCGCCACCGCGTCGAGCGCTGCGCGCCGGTCGGCCTCGCTCAGCGGCAGCGCGAGGAACTCGTCCTCGTCGTCTAGCAGCATCCGCCCGTCGGGGAAGACGAACAGGTCGAGCGCCAAGTCCACATGCGCGATTTCGCCGTCGCCAAACACCGCAGGCCGGGCCACGTTGCAATACCACCCTTTGATCCGGTCGTCTGCGTCGTGAACCTCAAAGATGTTGTACCAGCGGTCGGCGTAGTACCACTCAACGAAACGGTCGCCCTGGCGGAAGACCACATAGCCCAGGTCGCGCAGGTCGCCGCTGAAGGGCGCCTCGATCTGCACCCAGCCCTCGCCGCGCGCCACGACCTCGCCGCGCCAGCGCCACACCTCGCGGCCCTCCGCGTTGAGCTTGCGCAAGGTGATCGGTTCACCCATCCTGGTCCCCTTCCCGGCACGCGCGCGCGACGAAGGCCTCCAGCGCGTCGCCCGATCCCAGCCGCGCAAAGTGACACTGAAGCGCCATGATCCCGGCGTGGTTGCGCTCCCATTCGGTTACGCGCCAGCTTTCCAACTCCACCTCCATTGACGGGATGCCCTGCCCCACAATCCAATCGGAGGCGGTGCCGCTGACCTTGTAAGCGCTGAACGGCCCATCAGAAGCGTAGCCGGTCGCCTCTCCAATCACGCGCGCCAGCTGCGCCGCGCCGTGATCGTCCTCGCCGCAACGTCCCGCGAAGACGCCCGCTGCTGCGCTGTGATACCACACCACGACGACGGGCTGCAACTCCAGGATGAAATCGCGCAAGACCTGGGTCTCCGGCTCGGAGAAGGGCGCGGAGCCGGGGTTCACCCGCTGCTGCCGCCAGTAAGCCTCCTCCGACCAGTCGCAGCCCCAGTTGCGGTTCAGGTCCACGCCGTTGGCGTTAAAGCGCCCTTCAGCAGTGCGCCCATGCCGCAGGCCGTCGGGGTTGGCGGCGGGGATGACGTACAGACTCACGTTCGGCGCGATGTCTTCCGGGTGCGCGGCGAAGTGCGCGGCGACCTCGTTCATCAACAGGACCGTGTTCATTTCCCAGCCGCCGTGAATGCCTCCGACCAGTAGGATCGGCATCGAGCCGTCGCCGAACTGCTGGACCACGATGGGGTTGCTATCGGCGGAGTGCCCCACCAGCGTGATGCCGGGGACCGGAGTCACGGTGGGCGGCGGTTCGGGCAGGTCGGCGACGACGAGCGGCGCGCGGGCAATGACAAGCGTCGCCGCGAGAAGGACAAGGAATATCAAGAACGGCAGTGCGCGCATGATGTAACCTCAGTGTAGAGCTGCCACCGGAGATTGTAATACGCCCTGCGCGCCAGACCAAGCTGGCAAAGTGCGCTCTTTTCACCCCCTTCCGAACATTAAGGTGTGCCGCTGGCGCGGAGTTTACAAGAGATGTCCAAGGCGCATCCACGCCACCTGTTGGGTTCGCCCACGTGTGAAAGCCGATCAATGGGGCAAAATCGGTTGTCAATAATCACAAATTAAAACAATACTAATCTAATCTTAAAATAATCAAAACCTCTTGACTCGCGCTTGCGATTTTTGATAAGATAATGTTGCAAGAGGTCCTGAGGAGCTAAAGGGTAGATTCGGAGGACGAAGCCCCAAAGCGTACTGAAGTTGGCAAGCGGACTGAGCGCTTAAGTCATTAGGCGCCAGCACCGTAAGTGGGTCGAAAGTATGGTGTGTTTCATGCCGCACCCGAAGCCCACAAGCGAAAAGTCTGAACCGCCAGGTTCACTCTAATCGGGAGCCAACGTAGGAAGTTAACGGTGCAAACCGTTAATCAGTAGGGTTTTAGTGAAACCGAGGACTGGAGGTTACTTGGGGCCTCTTGTACTTCCCCGCCGACCTCAATATCAGGTCGGCGGTTTGTTTTCGTCGCAAATCGCCGGGACGATTACCCCACCCTGAGGCCGGTTAGCCTCTCGCTGCCCCGGCGGATGGAACACCGCGATATAGGGCAGGTTGCGGAACCGCTCGCGGTAGTCCAGCCCGTAGCCTACTACCCACACGTCTGGGATTTCAAATCCCACGAAGCACATGTCCAGCGGCACAATGCGCCGGCGTGGCCGGTCGAGCAACGCGCAGATTTCCAGGCTGGCCGGCTCGCGCGCCCGGATGTGGCGCAGCAAGTACGCCAGCGACAGCCCGGTATCGACAATATCCTCCACAAACAGGACGTGCCGCCCCTCTACCGGGCGCTCCAGGTCCTTGAGCAGCCGGACTTCGCCGTGGCCGCGCCCGCCCGGCCCGTAGCCGCTGATCGAGAGAAAGTCCACCTCGACCGGGATGGTGATCGCGCGCAACAGGTCGGCCATGAAGCACAACACGCCCTTGAGCACGCCGACGAGGATCAAATCCTTGCCGGCGTAGGTGTGGCTGATCGCTGCGCCGACTTCCTGCACGCGCGCTTGCAATTGCTCAGTGGGGATGAGCACTTCGCCGATATAATGCGATTCGGGGAATTCGTTGGACGGACCCGTCATCAAGAGATTCTTTTTTGGGCAGACCTTTAGACAGGGAGCTTAAGCCCTCCTGTCCATATGTTGAAGCCATTTCGCGCGACCCAACATCCTGGCGCGAACGGCTTCTTCTGCGCCCCGTCTCCCATCACATAGACGGGAAACGGGGCCAGGAGGTAAGAGGACTTGTTCACTCTCCCTGAAAACCCTGCACGAAGTTACTTCCTGCTGTCAACATCGTCTACCGTGCCCACCAGGTGAGGAGCCTCGTCATCCAGGCCGTACTTGTGCAGCATCTTGCCGAAATCCTCCCGGTTGATGAGCTTGATGTTGACGTGCGGATACAGCTCGCGCAGACGGCGAATCTTGCGCCGCTTATGCGGGATGAGCTTCTGCCGCGCCGTGGTCAACTCGATATACAGGTCCAGGTCAACCAGGTAGAAATCCGGCGAGAAGGCCTCCACGACGTTGCCGTCCTCGTCGCGTTCGAGGACAAAGCGGGTCGGCTCGTACTGCCACGCGATATGATAAAAATCGAGCAGATTGGCAAACTCTTCTTCGCTGGGGTGGGCAAAATGCGGCTTGTCTCCGTCGGGGGGTTGCTGGAATTGTGTGGCGGCGTCGTCAGCCATGCAAATACCTTAATGCGAATTGACGCGATGAATACCTCTTTAATCTCGAACTGATTCAAACTTACGTCAATAGCTGGCCGTGCTAAGGCCTTTCTCTACCTCACCCCTGTCTCGCCTGCCGCTCGCCACCCCCGCTCCGCTTGTGGAGAGGGGGACGGGGGGTGAGGTGTCCGCCAACACGACAAGCACCACACACACCGCGGTCGTTGGCTCAAAAGCTTGAATCACTTCATTGATGATCGTCATTATGTACAAGTGTTCTATCTT
>DAOTXU010000020.1:0-31238 GCA_034435135.1 Anaerolineae bacterium
CCCCTACACGATCAGCTAGCCACCGGACACTGAACGCATGTTCGAGAAAAAGGCTCTTGTATTCTCTTCCCTCACCCCCTCTCCGCGTGCGGAGAGGGGGGACGGGGGCTATAGTCCGGCGAAGCCGGGGGGAGGTAATACCATCGAACAACTGTCCGATGTCCGGTAGCTAGCACGATCAGGTCTATGAGCTTCTTCAACGAAGTGATCGCCGAACCTCATTGACGGCCACATCGTTTCATCTTAAAATCGGGCGGCGTTCGCAGAGTCGCCTGGAACATGAGAAACCGGCATTTCGCCTGGGGGCGCAGCGCCGTGTGCCCCTATCTCGTATATTCAACGGCTGGCGCGCCAGCGCCGACCGAGCCAGCCGGAGGAGAGGGGTATGAGCGCCAACAACCATCGATACGTTTTGCGCGTGCAAGACCTGAAACGTGAACTCAAAGTGGGCGAAGTCGTCGTCCACGCGCTGCGCGGCGTCACGCTCGACGTGGAGCGCGGCGAGTTCCTGGGCATCATCGGCCCGTCCGGGAGCGGCAAATCCACGCTGCTGGGCCTGATCGGCGGGCTGGACGCGCCCACCACCGGCACGGTCTGCATCGACGACGTGGACATCACCCGCCTGAACGAGCGCGCGCTGACACGCATCCGCAACGAGAAGATCGGGTTCGTGTTCCAGGCTTACAACCTCATCCCCACGCTCACCGCGCTGGAGAACGTCGCGCTGCCGATTCAGTTCGCCCGCAGCCGCAAATATAGCCCGACGCGGCGCGCCAAAGAGGTGCTGGAGATGTTGGGCATGGGCGACCGCCTCCACCACCGCCCGGCGCAACTCTCCGGCGGGCAGCAGCAGCGCGTCGCCATCGCGCGCGCGCTCGTCAACGACCCGCCGTTGCTGCTCGCCGACGAACCGACCGGCAACCTCGACATGGCCTCCAGCGAGATGGTGCTGCAAGCGCTGAAGGATGTGCGCGCCAACACGAACACGACGCTCATCGTCGTGACGCACGACATGGACGTGGCCGCGCAGGTGAGCCGCCTGGTCATGCTCGTGGACGGGTGCATCGCCGAAGACATCGACCCGCGTTCGTCGGCGCAGCTTGCCGCTGTCAAGCAGTTGAAAGAGCAGCTTGACCGGGCCAAGTCCGCGCCGTCGCAGTTATAGGGGGGCGCGGCGATGGTGGAACAACTGCGCTTTTACGTGCAACATTCGTTTAACGACCTGCGCGTGAACGGGCGGCGCACCTTCTTTGCGCTGCTGTGCATCGCGGCGGGCGTAGCGGCCATCGTGAGCCTGCAAACCCTGGCGGTGATGATCGACGCGACGCTCCAGGGCAACTTGCAGGCCAACAACCGGGGCGACATCCAGTTGCAGGTCGTCACAGGGGGGCCGCCCGAACCTGAGAGCCGGGACTACGCGAGGCTCCAGCGCGCCGTAAACGAAGGCTTCCTGGGCGAGGAGGTCGGGAACTTCTTCGGCCAGGACCTCTTCACGGAATACCGTATCAGCGCACGCGGCCTCGCCGAAATCCAACGCTGGCTCGACGCGCAGTACCCCGGCGAGATCGAGATCACCTACCGGCAGGCCATCGGCAACATGTTAAGCCTCATCTTGGGCGCGGGCAATGGCGCGACGGTCACTGCCACGGCCACCGGCAACCAGGCCACGCACCTGACGCCGATCCTCATCAACTCGCAGGTCTACCCGTTCTATAGCGAGGTCGCGTCGGTGGACGGCGTCCCGCTCGCCGACCTGATCAAGTCGCCGTCGGACATCGTCCTCAGCGAGAACCTGGCCGACACCCTGGACGTGAAAGTCGGCGACACGGTGCACGTCGCTGGCGCCAGCGCTGACTTCACACTGCGCGGGGTTGTCCCGGTTGAAGCGGAGGTCAAGACCATCGGCCTCGACGCGCTGAACGCGATCTTCGGCTTTTACTATCTCGACCACCGGGCAGCGCAATACTTCAACGACTTGGAGACGCAGGCCAGCACGCTCTACTTGCGGCTGAAAGACCCGTCGCAGGTGGAGGAAATCGACCGCGCCTTCCTCCAGCAGTTCCCTTACTTCAATTCGACGACGACCAAAGACCTGGAGCAGGTCTATACCGAGCTTTCCAGCAACCTCAACCAGTTGGTGACGGTCATGGGGTTGCTGTCGCTGCTCATCGGCAGCATCGGCATCGTCAACACCATGCAGGTGATCGTCCGGCGGCGCACGCTGGAGGTCGCCGTGCTCAAGACGGTCGGGCTGCAAGCCAACCAGGTGACCGTCCTCTTCCTGGTTGAGGCGTTCATCATGGGCGTCGTCGGCAGCCTGGCAGGGATCGTGCTCGGCTGGGGAACGGTCTTCCTGCTCAAGAGCGCCGCCGAGGTGTTCGTCGCGCAGCAACTCGCCTTCCGCGTTGCGCCGGGGCCGGCGCTGAACGGCCTCGTCGTGGGCACGCTGGTGACGACGGTGTTCGGCTTCCTGCCCACGCTCTCGGCGGGGCAGGTGCGCCCGGCGATTGTGTTGCGCCCCTCCGACGCCATCGTGCCCAGGGCCGGGTGTCTGCGCACGCTGGCCGCCCTGGTTTTGATGATGGGCGCGCTGATCCTGATCGTGCGCGGCATCGTCGGCGACTGGCAGACGGCGGCCTCTATCATCATCGGCGCGTTCATCGGCGCGGGGGTGTTCTATGTGCTGCTCACCGTGTTGATCTGGCTGGTGGGGAAGTTCTTCCCCTCCTTCGGCGTGGTTGATCTCAAAGTGGCGCTCCGGCAGATGCTCGTGGGGCGCGGGCGCAACGCCATGACGCTGCTGGCGCTGGTGGTGGGCGTGTTCTCGCTGAGCCTGATCACGCTCTTCACCAACACGATGACCAACATGCTCGATTACATGCTCAACGAGGGTTTCGGGGGCAACGCTCTCATCACCTCCATCAACCCCGGCGTGATCCCCAGGATCGAAGAAACCCTCCAGTCGATGGAGGGCGTTCGGAGCTACCAGGTGACGCGGACCTACGGCGTGCGGCTGGTGTCGTTGGCGCGCGCCGGCACGGGCGAGACGCTGACGGCAAACGACGTGCGCGCACTCGTGCGCGCCGGCGTCGCCCAGGGCGGGATGATGTACGGCGAGGCGGCGGATCAGCCCCACTTTGTCGATCAGATGATGCGGAGCGCCCTGGGCAACGTGGGCGGCATCGACCTGGACAACCTGCCCCGGACCAACCTCGTCGCGGGCCGGGCGTTGACCCCCGAAGACGCCGGCCAGCCGGTCCTGGTCGTCACCGAAAGCGACGTGGTCCGCTGGATCGGCATCAACGTCGGCGACAGGCTCACGTTCGCGTTCACCGGGGGCAGCCTGTTTGGTGGGCAAACCGGCGGCGCGCAAGAGAGCAGCAGCGCGGCGGAAACCGTCACGTTCGAGGTTGTGGGCGTCGCCGAAGGGGGAGGGATGGTGAACATGGGCGGCAGCAGCCTGCAAGCGCCCCTCAGCGCGCCGCTGGACGCCATCCCCGGCGGCCTGTCGGCCGGCTTCCCGATGGTGGTCGCCGACGTGGAAGAGAGCTACTTCCCCACGCTCCGCCGCGAACTGGGCAACCTGACCGGGGTCTTTGTGCTCGAAACGTCGATGCTTGACTCGCTCATCAACGGCCTGCTGGGGCAGTTGATCGCGTTCCCGGCGCTGGTGGCGGCGTTGGGGCTGATCGTCGGCGGCGTGGTGATCGCCAACTCGGTGGCGCTCGCCACCATGGAGCGGCGGCGCGAGATCGCCATTATGAAGTCCGTCGGGCTGCAACGCGAGCGCGTGCTGGCGATGCTGTTGCTGGAGAACGGCGTGCTGGGGCTGATCGGCGGGCTGATCGGCGTGGGGATTGGGCTGGTGGCGCTGGTCCTGATGACCGCGACGGTCGGCCTGGCGGGCACGGTGCCCTATGACGCGGCGCTGCTGCTCATGCTGCTGTGCGTCGCGGTCGCGCTGGTCGCGGCGATGACCACGGCCTGGGGCGCCGCCGGCGAGAAGCCGCTCAACGTGTTGCGATACGAGTAGGCGCGCACAACGGGTAACGGATAATAGCCTGCTCGCGTTCCGGCCCTACGCCGATCATCCACACCGGCGCGCCGGCCAGCGCCTCAATGCGGCGCACGTAATCTTGCGCGGCGGGCGGCAGGTCCTCGAACCGCCGGGCAGCGCTGATGTCCTCCGCCCAGCCGGGCAGCGTCTCGTAGACCGGCGCGCAGCGCGCCGCCGTCGCCGCGTCGGTGGGCAGATCGGTCAGCGTCGCGCCGTCGCAGGTGTACGCCGTCGCCATCTTGATCTCTTCAAGGCCGCTCAGCACATCGAGCTTGCTCAGGGCCAGGTCGGTCAGCCCGTTGACGCGCGCTGCGTAGCGGAGTACGAGCGCGTCCAGCCACCCGCAGCGGCGCGGCCTGCCGGTGGTTGTGCCGAACTCGTCCCACGGTTGCGCGCCCGTGCCGCGCAACCGGTCGCCCAGCGCGCCGTGCAACTCGGTGGGGAACGGCCCCTCGCCCACGCGCGTGCTGAACGCCTTCGCCACGCCGACGACCCGACTCACGTGAGCCGGGCCGAAGCCCAGCCCGGTCAGCGCGCCGCCGACGGTGGTGGTGCTGCTGGTGACGTAGGGGTAGTGCCCGTGATCCAGGTCGAGCAGCGTGCCCTGCGCGCCCTCGCACAGGATCGTCTCGCCCGCCGCAAGCGCTTCGTTGATGCAGCGTGAGCCATCGACCAGGTACGGCGTGAGCCGCCGCGCCGCCGCAGTGTACGCAGCGGCTACCCGGTCCGCCTCCACCGGCGGCGCGCCGTAGACCGCCGTCAGGGTCCGGTTGTCGCCCTCAACAGCGCGCTTGATCGCGTCGCCGAACGCTTCCGGGTCGCGCATCTGCCCGGCGCGGACGCCGCCCCGCCGCGCTTTGGCGGTGTAGGCCGGACCGATGCCGCGCCGCGTCGTGCCGATTCGCTGGCCGCCCAACGCCTGCTCGTGCGCGCCGTCGAGCGCCAGGTGCGCCGGGGTGACGATATGCGCGGTCTCGGCGAGCATCAGCCGGCCCGGCGAGACATCTACGCCCGCCGCCGCCAGCCCGTCGATCTCTTCCAGCAGCCGCGCGGGGTTGACCACCATGCCGCCGCCCATCAGGTTGCGCACGCCGGGGCGCACGATCCCGCTCGGGATGAGGTGCAGCTTGAACGACCGCGCGCCGAGAGTCACGGTGTGGCCGGCGTTATCGCCGCCGCCCCAGCGCGCCACCATGCTGGCTTCGCCCGCGAGCCAGTCGGCGACGCGGCCCTTGCCCTCGTCGCCCCACTGCGCCCCGATCAGGATGATAGCTGGCATTGCGTTCTCCTGAATTCCGAAGGAGGGCGCACCAGAGTAAAGAATTAACCACGCATAACGCCGATAACACGAATGTCTAGATGAGTGTTATTCGCGGTTCAATCCCGTCTTTGTTCATCCGGCAACACGTATCGCGCCGCCGCCGCCGCCAGCGCCGCCGCCGCGACCGGCAGCGCGTCCTCGTCCAGGTCGAAACGGGGGTGGTGATGCGGGTAGTCGGTCCCCTTCGCCGGGTTGCCGCTGCCCACGAACATGAAGCACCCCGGCGCGCGCTCCAGGAACAGGCTCACGTCCTCGGCCACCATCAAGCGCAGGTCTGCGCCGAGCGCGCTCGCGCCCAGCGCATCGGCGACGGCGCGCCGCGCCTGCGCCGTGACCGTCGGATCGTTGCGGACCGGCGGCGCAAGCGACTCGACCTCCAGCGTCGCTTCGCAGCCCATCGCCGCCGCTACGCCTGAGACAACAGCATCCATGCGTGCGATGAGCGTCTCGCGGACTTCGGGGCGGTACGTGCGCAGCGTGCCGCGCATGTCGGCCTCGCCGGGGATGACGTTGAACCCCTCGCCGGCGTGGACGCGCCCGATGCTCAGCACTGCCGCGTCCAGCGGGCTGATGTTACGGCTCACAATCGACTGCAACGCCACGATGATCTGCGCGGCGGCCACCACCGGATCGCGCGTCTCGTGCGGCGCGCCGCCGTGCCCCCCGTAGCCGCGCACCTTCACGCGGAAGATGTCGGCGGCGGCCATGATCGGCCCTTCGGCGATGGCGAGCTTGCCGGTCTCAAGTCCGCTCCAGAAGTGCAGGCCCAGGCTCACCGCCGGATTTAACCCATCAAGCGCGCCGTCATCGATCATGGCCTGCGCGCCGCCGGCGGTTTCCTCCGCCGGCTGGAAGACAAACTGCACCCGCCCAGCCATGCGGTCGCGGTGCGCGTTGAGCATCCGCGCGACCGCGAGCGCCACGGCGGTGTGCCCGTCGTGCCCACAGGCGTGCATCTTCCCCGGCGCGGTCGAAGCGTACTCTACGTTGTTCTCCTCGTGGATCGGCAGCGCGTCCATGTCTGCGCGGATGAGCACGGTCGGCCCGTCGTGCGCGCCCTCCAGCAGGCCGACCACGCCTGTCTTGCCGACGCCGGCGCGCACCTCCAGGCCCAGGTCGCGCAGGGCGCCGGCCACGACCCCGGCGGTGCGCACCTCTTCAAAGGCAAGTTCGGGATGCCGGTGGAAATCGCGCCGGCGCGCGACCAACTCATCGCGCAGCGCCTGCGCCTCGGCGGCAAAGTCTATGGGCATAGATCACTCTCTTGCCGTGTGCCAACGTGGTTGCGCGCTTATTGCGCTTCGGCGTCTTTCCCGTTGCGCTTGCCGCAGGTGCAGTTCTCGCCGTTACAGCCGCCGCTCTTGAGCGCTTCGTACTCTTCCATCGGGATCAACTCTTCGCGCGGCACGGTGTAGCGGGTTTCCTCAACGAGCACAATGGCCGCGTCTTGGAGGGGCACCACGTCGATCACTTTGCCCTCGCCGTGGGGCGTCCCGACGCGCTTGCCCTTCTTCGGCAGGGCTTTGCGCGCCTCCACATACGCCTGATACTCGTAGAGCAGGCAGCAGCGCAGCCGCCCACACATCCCCGTGATCTCCGACGGGTTCAGCGAGATGCCCTGCGCCTTCGCCATCTTGATCGAGATGGGGCTGAAGTCGGTCAGGAAAGTGCTGCAACAGCGCAACTCGCCGCACGCGCCGAAGCCCTCCAGCTCTTTCGCCACATCGCGCGGCCCAATCTGGCGGAACTCCACCCTGGCCTTGTAGGTCCGGCGCAGCGCGGCGCGCAGGTTGGTCGTATCCACCTTGTCCTCGGTGCTGAAGAGGATGGTCAGCATACTGCCGTCGAAGTTGAACTCAGCCCTGACCCACCGGACGCCCTCGAACCCGCCTAGCTCCTTCGCCTTCTCGCTGCACGTGACCAGCGCTTCCATCTCCCTGGCTTGCCAGATCTGCTGCATCACCAGGTCTTGCGGGCTGGCGAGGCGCAGAATCGGCTTGAGGTCGCGCGGGCTTTCGCCCTTTGGAAAGCCCATCACCTCGCCCAACTGCCGGCCCCGGCTGGTCTCGACGACCACCCGGTCGCTCTTGCGCAGATCGGGGAAGGCGCTGCAATCAAAGTGGTAGAGCTTACCACACTTCTGGAAACGAACGCCGGCAACGGTGCGGGTCTCGATTGCGTTCTCTGGGTTCACCATCACCACCCCTAATACCACTCACTTTGCTATGCTGACAGAAGATGTCGTAAATCATCTGTGGACTAATCTTATGCTATCCCTGCGGTCTTGACAAGGCGAATCATCGGGCTGATGGGGGAAAGCTTCGCCCTCCCCCTTTTGTCGCGCGCGCCGGTCGGTTACACTTACCCCGTCGTCTCCAACGGGTCAACGGATGGAAGCAGCACGTGCGCGTATTGATGATCTCCAAAGCATACGTGGTAGGGACCTACCAGCGCAAGCTCGAAGCCATCGCCGCCCATGATGATGTGGAGTTGACGCTCGTCACGCCGCCCTCCTGGCGCGACGAGCGCGGCGTGCTCAAACTGGAACGCGCGCACACCGCCGGCTACCGGCTGGCGGCGGAGCCAATCGTGTTCAACGGGAACTTTCACCTGCACTTCTACCCGCGCCTGGGGCGGCAGTTCGCGCAGGTCCGCCCCGACGTGGTGCACATTGACGAGGAGCCGTACAACCTGGCGACCTGGCACGCGCTGTGGCTGGCGCGGCGCGCCGGTGCGAAGACCCTGTTTTTCACCTGGCAGAACCTCGCGCGGCGCTATCCCTTCCCTTTCCGCGCCGGTGAGCGCTGGACGCTGCGCCACGCCAATTACGCCATCGCCGGCACGGAGGAAGCGGCTGCGGCCTTGCGCGCGAAGGGCTACATTGGGCCGCTCGCGGTGATCCCGCAGTGCGGCGTCGACCCCGATTTCTTCTCGCCCGGCGAAAGGCGTCCGGGGGGACCGTTCGTGATCGGCTACGCGGGGCGGCTCGTGCCGGAGAAGGGCGTCGATCTGCTGTTGCGGGCGGTCATGAAGCTGGGCGGCGACTGGCGGCTGGAGGTGCTCGGCAGCGGGCCGGCGGAGGCCGACTTGAAGGCGCTCGCGGCGCGGCTGGGGGTCGCGGAGCGGGTCCGCTTCACGGCGTGGGCCTCCAGCGACCGGATGCCCGCCTTCTACCGGGGCATCGACGCGCTGATCCTCCCCTCGCGGACGCGGCCCAACTGGAAGGAGCAGTTCGGGCGCGTGATCGTCGAGGCGATGGCGTGCGGCGCGCCGGTGATTGGCTCCGACAGCGGCGCGATTCCGGAGGTGATGGGCGACGCAGGGCTGATTTTCCCTGAAGACGACGAAGCGGCGTTGCGCGACGCGCTTGCGCGGCTGAGGGACGACCCGGCGCTGCGGCGCGAGCTTTCGGCGCGCGGGCGGGCGCGGGTCGAGGCGAAGTTCACACAGGCGCGCGTCGCGGCGGCGACGGTGCAGGTGTATCGGGGGCTGATGGCGTCCGACAGGAGGTTATAGTGCGATGGCATTGGCGGTAGAATCGCACCTGGGCGTTCATATCCTGCACATACAGGATGACTTCGATGAGTCCGTTGACGCTTGGCATCGCTCTTACTCCAACGAAAACCCGATGTGACTTCCGGTGTCGAGCCGGTGATGAGCGCCACCCTGCCTTCGAGCATCATGTCCGCCTTCCGGTGTCGGCCAACCAGCGCGCAGCTTCCGGCTCAGCCATCGCACGACCTCACGATGCCACGTGCTGATCCGCGCCGGGCTGGCTCATCAACCACGCGCGCATCGCAACGATATGCTCTTCGTAATGGATGTACGAGTTGTGCGCGACGTACAGCCACAGCGGATCATCCGCGTATAACCACTGGTAGTACTTTGGGGTAAACAGTTCTTCCTCTGGCAGCGCCTCGACCGTCCCCAGCATTTGCTGATACGACCATGCCGAGTTTGCCAGCACCTCGTCGAGCGCGCGGCCTTGGTTATCCTGATGTATCTTCTCGTTCAGCCGGTCGATCTCGTCCCAGGTGAAGCCCGGCGCAGGGGTCTCAGGGGTTTCGCCGCGGTGGGCGGCCTCGATCCAGCCCAGGCAGAGTTGCTCCCACGCGCTGATGTGCGCGAGCGTGTCTTTCACTGTCCATCCCCCATCGGTCATCGGTGTGACCATCTGCTCCCGGCGCATCAAGGCGAGGGTGCGCTCCATAAAGGCGCGCTCGGCGCGGATGAGGTCGAGCAGCTTGGACTTGTCCAGCCTGGAATGCACAACATCCTCCCTTCCTGTTGACGAACACACGTTCTAAGCCATGAGCTTAACGGATCGCGTCCGGCCTGTCAAAAAAGAAAAGGCGGGCAATGCTCCCGCCTTCACCAGCACAATCAAAAGATTCCTGTCTCGGCTCGCTAGCCGGCGCAAGCCGCCTCGTTCATGCACGGACGAAACTTGTAGCCGTAAATAATCATCCCGTCCTCGCCCTCGGCGCGGAGCTTGCGCGTAACCATCTCGACGCGCATCCCGATTTGCGGCTCCGCGCCGCCCAGGTCGGTAAGCTGGGCCGTCACGATGGGGCCTTCGTCCAGGCGCACGAGCGCGACCACGTAAGGTGCCTGGTCCTCAAAGCCCGCCGGGGCGCTGCGCACCACCGTGTACGAGTACACCTCGCCCAGGCCGCTGAAGGGATAGCTCACCGCCATTGCTGCTGACGACCCGCCTCAACCTGACCTAGCGGCCTGGAGCGTTGACCGCTCCGGCCATGCTCACCGCCGCGACGCGCACAGGCGCGTCCGCGCGGGCAGCCTCGGATTGGTGCGCGCCGCACACCGGGCAGACTTCGCGCGCGGGGAAGGACTTGTGTCCACAGGCGCACTCCGAACCGACCAAGCTGTACCGCGCTTTTCTTAACCGCCAGTGCTGCGAAATTTCCATTTTCTCATCTCCAAAGCCAGTTTGGATACTCTCCCAAGCTGGGTGTTCCCGATTTCTTGATGTGAATTATTGCACCAGTGAGCTATCAAAAACTGTCAGAGAGCGGTTGACGACTCTCATTTGCTCTCAAATCGGACAATACTTGTACTAATCTTCATCTTAGTTCACTCGTCTCCTGCTCAGCGGCCTGGACAAGGGGCTTAAGCCCCTTGTCCTTTTTGGATAAGTTCTTAGTCCACCCTTTCGAGGATGTGCGCTGCCGCCGTCGCGCCTGCGCCGCCCAGGTTGAGCGCCAGCCCGCGCCCCACGTCCGATACCTGATTGAGACCGGCTTCGCCGCGCACCTGCAACGCCACCTCCGCCGCCTGGTAGACGCCGGTCGCGCCGAGCGGGTTGCCCCGGCTCTTGAGGCCGCCGAACGTGGAAAGCGGCGCGCGCCCCGCCAGCCCGATCTCGCCACGCGCGGCCAGCCTCCAGCCTTCACCGCGCGCGGCCAGGCCGCACGCCTCCAGTTGGAGCGCGGTCAACACGGTGAAAGCGTCGTGTAGTTCAAACACGTCGATGTCGTCGATCCTGACCCCCGCCTGATCCAACGCGCGCGACACTGCTGTTTCCACTGCGCGCAATCTGAGCGGGTCTTCCCGGTCGTGCAGCGGGAGCGCGTCGGTCGCCAGCGCGGAGCCGGCGACCCGCACCGGCTGGGGCACGAGGTCGCGCGCGGCCTCGGTGGGGCAAAGGATCAGCGCCGCCGCGCCGTCGGCGTCGGGCGCGATGTCGAAGAGCGTCACCGGGTCGGCGACCATCGGCGCGCCCGCGAAGCTCCCCGGCTTCAGCCGGTTGCGGAGCAGGGCGTTGGGGTTGTTGGCGCCGTTGGCGTGCGCGTTGACGCTGAACCCCTCGAACGCGGCCAGGTCCACGCCGTAGACGTGCATATAACGCCGCATCAGCAGCCCGCCGACCGCCGCCGGGAGCATCCCCTGCGCGCCTTCAAACTCGCTGTCGGTCAGGCCCCGCTCGATGTCGAGGCGGTCGGGCGCGGTCTGGTCGGTCATCTTCTCCACGCCGACCACCAGCGCCAGGTCCGCCCCGCCGGAGGCGACCGCGATGTACCCCTGCCGCAGCGCAGCCCCGCCGGAGGCTTCGCCCGCGTCCACACGCGCCGCCTCGATGCCGAGCATCCCGGCATAGTCGGCGATCAGCGCGCCGAGGTGCTCCTGCCGCGAGAGTTGCCCGCCCAGCGCGTTGCCCACGTAGAGCGCATCCACGCGCTGCACGTGCGCGTCTTGCAGCGCGGCCCGGATCGCGCGCAGGGCCAGCTCGCGCAGGCTGAGTTCGTAGTGTTCGCCGACCGGCGTCTGCCCGATTCCGATGATGCCTACGTCACGCATGATTTGCGCCATCCTGCCTGGTAGCTCCCTGGGAGCTATTTACGATGATGCTTACGTTTGCTTCTCCAATCCATTCACACTTTTGATGTTTCTGGTCCCCCACTCCCGTTTTGTGGGAGAGGGGTGAGGGGCTACTTCACCTTCAACTTGCCGCGATAGCGCGCATACGTCGCGTAGTCGATCTCGGTGCGGCGCGCGATGTAGTCCTGCGTGGTGGGCGCGAGATGCTGCCGCTCCGTAATCCAGTCCGTGACCAGCAGGTCGAAGGCGTCCGAACCCGCGCCGGAGCCGTAGGAGACCAGCAAAACCCGGTCGCCGGGCTGCGCCACATCGAGGATCGCCGCCAGGCCGACCATCGACGAACCGGCGTAGGTGTTGCCGATGATCCCCGCAAGCAACCCCGTCTCGATCTGTTCGGGCGTGAAGCCGAGCGTCTTCGCGGCGCGTTGCGGGAACTTGACGTTCGGTTGGTGAAAGACGGCAAAGCGGTAGTCCTGCGCCGTCGTGCCTATCTGCTCCATGAGCACGCGCGCCGCCGACTCCACGTGCTTGAAGTACGCCGGCTCGCCGGTGAAGCGGTCGCCGTGCGAGGGATAGCTCTGCCCTGGGCGACGCCAGAAGTCGGGCGTGTCGCTCACGTAGGAGTACGACGCCTGGATGACTGCCAGCGCCTCCGCCGCCGGGCCAAGCAGGATCGCCGCGCCGCCGGAGGCCGCCGTGTATTCGAGCGCGTCGCCGGGGCGGCCCTGCGCCGTGTCCATGCCGATGGCGAGCGCATACTGCCCCATCCCGGAGCCGACGAAGCCGATCCCCGCCTGCATCGCCTCGGTGCCGGCCTTGCACGCGAACTCCCAGTCGGCGGCCTGCACGCCCGGCACCGCCCCGATGGCCTCCGCGACGAGCGTGGCGCTCGGCTTGACAGCGTAGGGGTGGCTCTCGCTGCCGACCCACACCGCGCGGATGCACTGCGGGTCGATCCGCGCGCGCGCGAGCGCATTGCGCGCCGCCTCGATGGACATAGTAATCACGTCCTCGTCCGGCCCGGCGACGGCTTTCTCTTTGACCGGCGCGCCGCCCTCGCCCTCGGACCACACACGCGCAATCTCCTTCGCTGGCAGGCGATAACGCGGCACGTAGGCGCCGTAGCCGACGATGCCGACCGGCTGCGCCGGTTTAAGCAGGGGTTGGTTGAGCGATTCAAAGGGTTGTCGGTCAGTCATGAGTCATATTCCTCAAACAAAAGCATTTGAAACCACAAATAACACAGATAACACGAAATAATCCTATTGGTGTTATTCGTGTTATTCGTGGTTTAACTTTCCCGCTGTTAAACGCTGCGCATTTCCTTCACAATTTCTTCCGCGCGATCCAGTCGAATCACGCCCTCGCGCACCATGCGCTCGACCACCGCGTCGATCTGGTCGCCTGTCGCGCCGGCGGCGATGGCGAACTGCCGCGCGTGCAGGCGCATGTGCCCCTTCTGGATGCCCTCGGTCGCCAGCGCGCGGATCGCGGCCAGATTTTGCGCCAGACCCACCGCCGCCATCACCTGCGCAAGTTCGGCGGCGGTCTTCACGCCCAGAATCTTGAGCGCGACCTTCGCGGTCGGGTGCACGCGCGTCGCCCCGCCGACGATGCCCACCGCCACCGGCAGGGTGATCTCGCCGCGCAGGTCGCCGTTCTCGTCCTGCTGCCAGCGCGTCAGGGCCGTGTAGCGCCCGTCGCGGGCGGCGTAAGCGTGCGCGCCGGCTTCCAGCGCGCGCCAGTCGTTCCCGGTGGCGATGCACACCGCGTCCATCCCGTTCATGACGCCCTTGTTGTGCGTGGCGGCGCGGTAGGGGTCGGCGGCGGCGAAGGCCCACGCCTCGACGATGGCGCGCGCGACATCCTTGCCGTCGGCGTCCTCGGTCTTGAGCGCGACCGCCGGCACGGTGCACGACGCGGTCGCGGTGCGCCGGTCCGCCAGGTTGGAGAGGATGCGCAGATTCACGCGCCCGCCGGTGGCCTTCTCAATGAGGGGGGCCAGCGCCTCGCACGCGGTGTTGACCGCGTTCGCACCCATCGCGTCGCGCACGTCGAAGAGCAGGTGCACGATCAGCATCGGGCCGGCGGGTGTGCCCGGCAGCGGGCGCACCTCTACATCGCGCGCGCCGCCGCCAAGCCGCACCAGCACCGGATCGACCGCGCTCGCAGCCTGCATTAACTCATCCTTGATCGCCAGCACCGCCGCGCCCGCCGTGCCCAGATCGCTAAGGCCGAGCACCTGAATCTGCCCGATCATCACCGGCTCGTCGGCGCGTGCGGTGAACCCGCCGCCCGCGCGCGCCAGCCGCGCCGCATAGCTGCACCCCGCCACCACCGACGGCTCTTCGACGGCCATCGGCACCAGGTAATCCACGCTGTTGACCAGGAAATTGGCCGCGATCCCCAGCGGCAGCGCGTGCACGCCAATCACGTTCTCGATCATGTGGTCGGCGGCGTCGGCGGTCAGCCCGGTGAGGCCGAGCAGCGCGCTCTGGTCGTTCATGTCGAGGTCGGCCCACTGACCCACGAGGGCGAGACGCTCCGGCAACGGTCTGTCGTAAAAGCGCGGGAGACGGGAGGTCGGTCGGATCATGGTGTCCTGCCTTTGTGAAAAGGCGCGTCAAGTTCAGGCTGCGCAAATGGTATCAGCCTGCGGCTGTCAAAAACTATCAGGGGTGAGCAACAGGGGCGTTTTTGACGGAATCCTTACACGCCGTCCTGATTCAGGCGACATGCAAACGCATTTCCAACGAAAGCGATACGGTACCTCAGCGGGGCTTGCTGAGCCTGCTCAGACTGGTGTATGATTGGGGTGGATATGGGGGACATCCGTGAGCATAAACTTGCAGGTTGAGGAGGTTCACAATGAAGTTCACACGTTTAGGCTTGCTCATGGTCGTGTTGGCGCTGCTGGCGACGGGCTGTGATAGCCAGTCTCTGATGCAGGCGCTGTTGGGAAGCCCCGTCGAGGTCCAGCCGACGCAGCCCGTCATCGTCACAGCGACCCCGTTCCCCGTCACCGTCGTGGTCGTCTCGCCGACCCCCGCGGCGGATGCGATTGTTAACTCGAACATGAACATGCGCTATGGGCCGGGCACGGTCTACGCGCCGCCCATCGCCGTGCTCTCCCAGGGCACGCCCCTGACCGTGATCGGCAAGAACGGCAACTTCACCGGGCGCAGCCTGTGGCTCAAGGTACGGACGCTCGGTGGGCAAGAAGGTTGGGTAGCTGCCTGGCTGCTGACCGTCAACATTGACGTGAACATCGTGCCGGTGGTCCCTGTGCCGCCCACGCCGACGCCGCTGCCGCCCACGCTAACCCCCACGCCGTCCGGCCCCATCGTCAACTTCTGGGCGGATAAGACGACGCTTGCGTCCGGCGAGTGCACCACCATCCGTTGGGATGTGCAAAACGTGACCGCGGTCTACTTCCAGGGCGCGCCCGTCACCGGCCAGGGTTCGAGCGTGCAGTGCCCGGCGACGACCACCACCTATCAATTGTCGGTCATCTTCCCGAACGGCACCGAGAACTTCTACACGGTCACACTCGTGGTCGGCGGCGGCCCCTATGTCAGCTTCCGCGCCGACCGGTACGCTATCGGCCCGCATGAGTGCACCACCGTCCGCTGGGACGTGGAAGGCGTGTCGGCGGTTTACTTCCAGGGCACGGGCGTGCCCGGACATAGCAGCACGCTTGTGTGCCCCGGCGTGACGACTACGTACAACCTGCGCATTGTCAAGACCGATAGTTCGACCGAGGACTACTACCTCACGATCTTCGTCGATCCGTCTTACGGGCCGTGATCCTTGTTGATCCTTACCTGATTGCGCGCGGCGGGGCTGAGCCAGCCCCGCCGTTCTCTTAAGGACTTGCGCTCCCGTATTCGATGCGCCGCATCCATCTCTGGGTTCTCCTCGTCTGGGCGATACCTCTCGCCGTCAACCCGATCAGCCGGTGGCACTTCGAGCCGGACAAAGCTGCTCTGTTGCTGCTGATCGCGGGCCTGCTGGCCGGCGGCGGGTTGGGGCTGCCGCGCCGGGCAGCGCGCTGGCCCCTGGCGCTTTACACCGCCGCCATGGCGCTCGCCACGCTCTTTTCGGTTGCGCCTGCGATCAGCGTGTGGGGCGCGCCGGCCTGGCGCATGGGCCTGTTGACCTGGCTCGCCTGCGCAGCGGTGTTTCTCGCGGCGGCGGGCCAGCTTCGAGAGGAGGCCGCGCGGCGGCGCGTGATCGACGCCTTGCGGATCGGCAGCGCGCCGATCTGCGCTTACGGTATGCTTCAGGCGGCGGGGCTGGACCCGCTGGCGGGAATCGCCGGGGAGGGGCCGCGCATCTACGCGACCTTTGGACATCCGAACTTCTTCGCCGCATACCTGGCGATGGTCGCGCCCTTAACCCTGGCGCGGGCGCTCGAAGGACGGCAGTTTCTCCGCAGGGACACAGCGCGTTGTGCCTCTGCGGATGTATCCGAAAAATTACGGACAGGGGGCTTAAGTCCCCTGTCCGAAACCGTTGGAGCGGTTTTGCGGATCGACACCAAAAACCTCTGGTGGGCGTTGCTGGCAGCGCAGGTGACTTGCATGGTCCTGACGCTCTCGCGGTCGGGGTGGCTGGGGCTGGCCGCCGGCCTGGGACTCACGGCGCTGACCCTGGCGTGGCGTGCGGGCCGGCGGCGCCTCGTGGCCGGCCTGTTGGTCGGCGCGGCGGGCGCAACGGCGGCTTTAGCGGCGCTCAGCGCGCTGCCCCCTCTGCCCGGCGACGCGCCTCACCTGTTGCAGACGGCCACCTCGGTCTTCCGCGTAGACAGCCCCACCGTGCAGGTGCGCTTCTTGGGGTGGGACACCGCCGCGCGCATGATCGCCGACCGGCCTGTGCTGGGTTTCGGGCCGGGCGCGTTTGGGCTGGCGTTAGATGCCTACTTCCCGCCGCGGCTGGCATCCTTCGGTGGGGCGCGGGCGCTGGGCGGGCATCCGCACAACCTGCCCCTTGAGGTAGCGGTGTCGGTGGGCGCGCCCGGAGCGCTGGTGTATTACTGGTTGCTGGCGACGGCGCTCTGGGGGATGTGGCGGCGGTCCCGGGCAGAAGGAGCTGAATGGGTGGCCGTGCTGGGGGCGGCGCTGGGCGGCCTCGTGACCGGGCTGCTGGAGTTCGATACGGTCACTGCGGCGGCCCTGTTCTGGCTGCTGGCGGGCATATCTGAAGCCGAGGATGCACAAACCCTGCATCTGCCGCGACCGGCGGCGCTTGCATTGGGGGCAGCCGGCGCGGCCTGCGCTCTGGTGATCGTGGCTCCCGACATCGCGGGCGGGCGGGCCGAGCGCGCGCCCCCGGAAGAGGCGATTGTTTACGCCGAGTGGGCGTATCGCGCCTCGCCCACGCCGGGCAACTTCGGCGAGGACCTGGCTCTCTCTCACGCCCTCGCTCACCAATGGGCGGAGGGAGAGGCGGTATTCCGCGCACTGGTCGCGTCGCCGCCGGAGATCGCACAGGCGGCGCACTGGCGCGCGTTCGGCGATTTTTACGTGCGCCGGGCGTGGAACGTCCCCGAAGCGCGCGCGGCGGCCTTCGCCCGCGCCGCAGAGGCTTACGGCCAGGCGCTCGCGCGCGCGCCAGCAGACCCCGACCTGTGGCTGGACCGGGGCATGGCTTACCTGGAAGTGGGGCACGTCGAGGCGGCGCGGGCTGACTTCGTGGCGGCGGCGGCGCTGACGCCCGATTACGCGCGGGTCGTGCGCGCGATGGGCGAGTATCACCTGGCAGTGGGCGACCCAACAGCGGCGCACGCGGCGTTCACGCGCGCCGAGGCGCTCCAGACGGCGTGGGGGCTTTATCTCTGGCAACGGTGAGCACGTGGGCGAAAGGTCTGCAACATCGTTTATCGTTATGTCAGTGGAGTTCTTCTATTCTGTATTTCAGGGTGGTCTCCCTTTAAAGTGTTGATGGTTTTTCAGAACGCTTGACCTCACCCCCTGCCGCGCGAAGTGCGGCTTCCCCCTCTCCATTAATGGAGAGGGGGGTCAGGGGGGTGAGGTAAGACAAGCGCAAACATTTTCAGGCCTCGCAAAGCCTGACTGGATCCGTATCAACACCCAAGCGGGAGGCCATCTATTTCAGTAGCTCAAGAATCAGGCTAATCACGATGGGAGGAATCGGCCATGTCTAACCTGGACCGCGCGCTGGCGGAAATGCAGCTTTATACCGACGGCCTGGAGTATATGGTGATCCACGCGCCGCCGGCGGGGGTGATGGCTGCCGCCGGCGTGCTTGCCGAGACACGCGAGCCGTTCGGCGCCGTGATGGTCGATAAGGATGAAGTGACGCTGATCCTGGCCGCCGAGGTGTGGCCGAACTACCAGCACCGCCTGCCCGACCATGAGGCGGCGGGACCGTTCCGCCTTATCACGTTTGATACGCCGCTGGCGCTCGACCTGGTGGGTTTCCTCGCCGCGGTGAGCCGCGCGCTGGCCGACGCGGGCGTGCCGCTCATGGCGTTCTCGGCGTACCAGCGCGATCACCTGCTGGTGCCAGCGCACCAGTTCGACGCGGCGTGGGCGGCGCTTCAGGCGCTAACGTCGAAAGCCCCTGACGCTTGAGTTGACGGGATACGCCCAGAAGAGCGCGACCTCGCGCGCTTCAAGATCGCGGTTGGAGTAATACGTGTCGTTGATGCCGGTCAGGAAGCAGCCGATGTGCGCATAGAACCGGCAGGCGTTGATGTTGTTGGTCTGCGTCTCAAGCACGATGGCGCGCAACCCGCGCGCGGCGCACCAGTCGGCGGCGCGTTCCAGCAAAGCGCGCCCGATGCCCTGCCCGCGATAGTCCACGTCTACGTGAATCGTCCACAGCCAGGCGGTGTTGTTCCAGTGATGCGTCTCCATGTCCAGCATTGCCACCACCCGCCCGTCTGCGTCGGCGTCCTCGGCGACCAGCAGCAGCGTGTCGTCCCGCTTCAACCGCGCCTCGACATCCTTCAGGTCTTGCGGTCTCAGATTGTAATCGTCGCGCCGGTTGAAGGGCCGTTCGAGCGGGCGCTCCACCAGCCGCCAGCCGACCTCCATCCCCTCGCCGGTCTTTTCCACCTCAAGAATGGAATTGCTGATGAACGTGGCGTTGATGTTGAGCAGCGCCGGCAGGTCCGCCGGGCGCATGGGGCGTATGCGGATCATGGCGTGTTGAGGTGCCTTGCGGTGAACTCTTCGGCGGTCATCCCGTAGTACAACTCGTCGAAGTACTGGCCGCGCGTGTAGATCACCTCGCGCAGACGACCTTCAAGCGTAAAACCCAGGCGCTCGTGCAATCGAATGGAAGCCTCGTTAAAACTATACACGGGGGTCGTGGCCTTGTGGTAGCGCAACTCCTGGAAGAAATAGCGGAGCAGCAGGATAATCGCTTCGGAGGCATAGCCCTGGCGCCGATGCTGTGGCGCAATGACCAGGGCGTAGGCAAACGAGCCGTTGCGCGGATTGCACGTATGGCTGTCGATGGTTCCCACGTGTTCGCCGTCTAGCGTCTCAATCTCGAAGTGAAAAACGTCATTCTCCGGCTTCTTAAGCGAGGTCTCTTCCGCCCGGCGCTTCGCAGCTTCTCGTGATCCAGGAAACCAAACGTTATCGATAGCGCGGCTCATCTCGCTGTCCTGGTCCAACTCAAAATGGAACTGCCAGTCGCCGGGTTCGACCGCGCGCAGGCGGACGAGTTTACCTTCCCAAATGCTGTTATGACCGTTGGTAGTCATCATAAGTACCCCTGGCTGCCAGGCAATTAAAGCACGGCGGCCCATTTTAAACCCGATCCGCACAAATCCGCCAAACATCGTGTCGGGGGCCTTATCAATCAGCCGGTTCGACCTCGCTCCAGATCAACCGAAACTTGCCGCTGACCGGGTCGCTGCGCGGCGGCCCCGCCGCCCGTTCAACCTGGACCGAAGCCAGTCCTTGCGCGGCCAGATAGTCGTACAACTGGCGCGCGACCGCCTCCCAGACCGCCGCCTCGTCCGCCCCCGACATGATCTCCAGCCGGATGCGCAGCGCCGCCGGCGTGGTCTGGATCACTTGAAGGCGTCGCACCCCCAACACCTCTTCGACCACAGTGAGCAGAGCCATTGACGGCAGCCGAACGACCTCGCCATCCGCTGCGCGGAAAGAGAGGATCTCGCTGGTTCGCCCCTCGACCCGCAGCGCCGGCAACGGGCTGCCGCAGGGGCAGGGATCGGGTTTCATCGTGATGCTGTCGCCCAGGTCGTAGCGGATGACCGGCTGCACCCGGCTCGCCAGGTTGGTCAGCAGCACGGTGTGCCCCGTCTCGCCCGGCGGGACCGGCTGGTAGTCTCGATCAACCGGCTCCACGATCACCCAGTCGGCGTTGAGATGCAGCCAGCCATGCGCGCAGTCGAAGGCGATGCCCATACACTCCGAGGCCGCGTAAGCGTCCTGCACTTTGCAGCCAAACAGCCGCGCCGCCTTCTGGCGGTCCGCCGGGGCGAGCCATTCGCCCCCTGTGCCGATCAGGACCGGGTTGACCTTCAGCCGGCCCGCCTCTTGCTCCTCCATCAGCAGCCGCAGCGTCGAAGGATAGATCGCCAGTATCGCCGGCTGCCAGTCGTTCAGCCCGCGCACCAGTTCGGGAAGCGGCGTCAGCACGGAGAGCGAAAGCCCATCCTTGTCGGCTGATGCGATCGGCAGCCTTTGCACCAACGCTTTCAGCGCGGTCGAGGCGAAGTGGCCGCCGGTCGCCATCACCGTCGCCGTGCGCCAGTTGCGCCGGGCAATCTCCCATAGCTCTCTGGCCGTCACCCAACCGAAGAAACCGCGCACGATCAGCAGCGCGACGTAGACCGCCAGCGCGTCGGCGTCATGGACAAAGATGCCGCACTCACCGGTGACACCCGAAGTGGTCCAGACCGCGTAGCGCCCCAGGTACGGCTGCCCAACCCGTGTCCTGTCGGCGACGAAGACGTCCACGCTGGCCCTGGTCGCCTGCGGATCGGTTACCCACTCGTCGAAGTGCGCCATCAGGTCAGATTTCGTCACTGGCGGCAGAGATTGCAGGTCGGTGGTGTGTGGCGGCAGTTGGCGGTAGCGCTGCGCATAAAACGGGGAGTGCGCCCGCGCGAACGCAATGAGAGACGCCAGCCTGGACTGCCGCCGAGCGGCGATAGCCGGCGCGCCGCCGCGCCTGGTTCGCCACAGGTCCCAGGCGACACTGAAGAATTTCGGCAGGCCGGACATGGTTGACACCCCACCCGTAAGCGCAAGGGGCCTGACGCGCCAGGGCGGCACGCCAGGCCCCTGCGCACGATCCTTAAGGGTTAAGGGGCTGACAGCGCCTTCAAGTAAGGGTGCTACGGAGCGACCGTCACCCCGGTGAAGCCGTAGGGCACGATCTGGTACCAGGTGATGCCGGGCTTGAGCGGCAGTAGGTCGCCGGTTGGGGTCTTGAACGTGAGCATGGAGAAGTCGTCCGCGCGCGACCAGCGGCACTCGAAGCGCTGCCCGTCGCGGAACAGGTCGCACGGGCCTTCGCCCCAAAGCTGAATCTCGATGGAGTAGTGCCCGCCGGCCACCTCGTCTTCCATAATGGTCCTATCTTCGACGTGATCCACGTAGAGCACCACGACGTTCTGCGCGGTGATCTGCTGCTCGGTCACAGTGTCCATGTGCGGCTCACCGTCGGCGTAGCGGGCGTAGCGCGTGAAGCCGCCCTCGTAGAACCAGCGCACGTTCTCGGCCCGGTAGGCGATGTCAACAGTCCTTGCCGGGCTGCCGTTCGCGGGCACAGTGGCGCTGAACGCAGTGCCGTGCAGGCCGGGGTCTTCCAGGTTCACGCCGCGCTCGTCGGCCAGGAACCAGACTTCCCTGGGGTTGGCGAAGAAGTTGTGCGGCGGGTCGATGTTGGGGTCGCGGAAGACAAACGGCTCGCCCATCGTGTCGGCCAGCAGCGAGCGGTTGGCCGCCGGCCCGTTGTAGATGCGCTGGCGCACGCCGTCCGACGCGCCGGAGAAGATGAAGATGGCGCGGTACATCTCCGTCAGTTCCAGGTCAATGAGACGCGCCGAACGCATCGAGCCGACCTTCTGCGGGGTATTGCCGAGGAAGAACGCGGTCAGGCGCGTGGTGCCGCCTTCGGCGTAATGTTCAAAAACGATGTCGGCCTGGCTCAGGCCGGCTTGAGGGCGCACCGCCGCCGGGAAGTTGGAGACCTTGACCCCCACCGGTCGCCGATGAAGCAGGGCGGGGTTACTCACGGACAGGCCGGTCAGCGGGTTGACACCCTCCGGGTACGTATCCGGGCCGATGATGTCGCCCTCCTGCGCGGCCAGCGGGCTGCCCAGCGCGAGCGCGGCGCTCACCACCAACAGCAAGAGTGCATGGCGGATATATGGACGCATACGCTACCTCGTCACAAAAGGCTGATCACGGAAACGCAAACGACCGGGGATTATAGCATGGGCGCGGCGCTGCCCCAACTTGTCAGGTTTGGCGTGCATAAGGGCGCGACATGCCGCAGGAGCTTCCCGGAAGCGCGCAGCTTCTGGGAAGCTGAGAGACGCTAATGCCTGCCCTCGGCGTGGCTGTAGTCGGGCGGCGGCTGCTCATAGGGGTCTACCACCGGCTTATCGACCAGCACCCACACGATGGTGCCGCCGATCAGCATCACCCCGCCGACGCTTACCAGCGCCGCGACTGTCATTGGGTTAGACTGAAGGCCCAAAGCGCCCGCAATCGCCAACCCGATGCCAATAAGGGCCATCCCGCTGTAAACGGCGACGCCGATGGCGCGGTGGTAAGGATACGGTATAGGCAGCATCGTCTTGACTCCCCCAGTAGGTGACGCCGGTTATTGACCTTGTGGATTATCACGCGATGACGGCTGCCTGGCAAGCCACTCCGCGCGCAGCAGCGCCATGATGTGCGAGTCGCAGTAGCGACCGTCACGGAAGATGGCCTGTCGGCGCGTGCCCTCCCGCGCAAAGCCGACCTTTTCATACGCGCGGATGGCGCGCATGTTGAAGTCGTAGACCTCCAACTCGATGCGGTTCAGATTCAGTTCCACGAACCCGTATTCCACGAGCAGACTGGTCGCTTCCGTGCCATAGCCGCGCCCCCAATACGATTTGTCGCCAATCGCAATGCCGAAGCCTGCCGAACGATTGCGCCAGTTCGTGACGCCCAGGCTGCAATTGCCGATAAGCTGATCCTCGGCGACGGTGCGGACCCCAAACGTGAAAAGGTCCTTATCCTTGCGCATCGACTCGTACCAGTCCATCTCGTCATCGTAGGACGCCAAACGCAGCACGACCGGCGATATGTAGCGCAGGAACTCCACGTCGCTGAACCAGCGCGCAAACAGCGCCACATCGTCGCGGGTGATGGGAGCGAGCCGGACCAGGTTGCCCTCAAACACGAATCCCTCCGATTGAAGGGGGGCGCTAATCAAGCAGCAGGGGCACGGCGTCCCCCTAAACGGGGACAGGCTGCCGTGCCCCTACGGTGAACACACCAATATAACGGAGCGTTCAATCGGCGCTTTGCTCCGCCGGGCCGGCGGGCGCGACGCTCTCTGCGAGCGCGGGCGCGAGGTTCGGCTCGGCCACCAGCACGCGCCGCAGCGCACAGATGCTCACCTCTAACATGTCGGGGCCAGGCTCGCGGGTGGTGAGTTTTTGCAGCCACAGGTTAGGCCGGATCAACGCGCCCACAAGCGGGTGGTCGATGTGCTTCGCGGCGAAGCGAATCCACTCGTAAGCGATGCCGGCCACGAGCGGGATCAGCAGGATGCGCGACCCCAGCCGCAGGATCAGGTTGTCCGGGTGGCCGAGGAAGGCGAACACAAACACCGACACGACCACGACCACCAGCAGGAAACCCGTGCCGCAGCGCGGGTGTTCGAGCGGAAAGCGCGCCACCGATTCGGGCGACAGCTCCGCGCCGGCTTCGTAGGCGTTGATGGTCTTGTGCTCCGCGCCGTGATACGCGAACAGGCGCTTGATGTCGGGCACGCGCCCGATCAGCCAGATGTAGCCGATGACCAGCAGCAGGCGGATCGTCCCTTCGATGAAGTTGGTCAGCAGCGCCGAGTGGATGTTGAGCAGGTTTTCGACGCCGCCGGCCACTGCCGCCGGCAACAGCAGGAATAACCCGATGCCCAGCGCCAGCGAGATAACCATCGTGCCGATCCCCAGCGGACCGCTGAAGCTGACGTTTTCTTCCTCGCCGAGCGCCACATCGGCGGACCACATCAGCGCGCGCGTGCCGAGGCCCAGCGCGTCCCACAGCATTATCATGCCGCGCAGCAGCGGCGTCTTCGCCAGCGCGCCCCGATAAATCTTGGGGTTCAGGTCGCCCTCGTGCACCATGATCTCGCCCCGGGCTGCCGCCATCCGCTCCCGCAGCGCCGGCCACTGTGCGTCCGCCCTGGCGACGTTGTCTGTGGCGTCCTGCGCCCACGCGCTCTGGGCGTCCGCGTCCCGGTGCAGGTAGAGCCGGCCTTCGTGCATCGTCCAGACCTGCGGGTCGGCCCGGACCAGCTCGCCCACGCTCACGGCGAGAGCGTCATAGCCGGCGTACTGCGGGGCGTACCGCTCAGGCGCGACGGCGAAGCGGTCGCGGTGTTCTTTGCTGGCGAATCGCCACGCGATGCCTGTCCACCGGTGCTCGAAGTCCAGCTTGCCCTGCGTGGGCTTGCCGTCCTCAAAATAGGCGACCGGGTCGTACCCGCCGATGGCGGGAGGCTTCGGCGCGCGCACCGCCACCGCGTAGCTGTAAGCGCTGCGCATCATGACGCCTTCCATCACTGCCTGGCCGCCGTAGAAGAAGCTGGGGGATTTGTCCGACATGCGTTTGCTCCTGAAGTTGAGCGTGATGGTCCAATTGTAATCGGACGTGGACGGTCTGGCAACCGCCTTTACTGAGCGACGGCGGTGTGGTATCAGGAACAAGTAGCTCGAAGCGAGAAGCTGGATATTGGAAGCTGGTTGGGGATTCCAACCTCTCGTTTCCAGCATCCAGCTTCGGGTAACGAGAACCAAGCGCTGAGAGGCGCGGTTCAGTCGCGCTTGAATTTGAAGTAGTCAGGCGCGCGGTAGCGGCTCTCCCCGCCGCCCTCGATGTCAACCAACGCCCCAACCTTGAGCGGCAGCCCGATCAGGTTGATGAAGCCCTGGGCGTCGCGCTGGTCATACACATCCATGTGCCCGAACGAGGCATAGTCCTCGCGGTACAGGCTGTACGGCGATTTGCGCCCGACCACGATCACGTTGCCCTTGTAGAGCTTCAGGCGCACCGTGCCGGTCACCTGGCGTTGTGTGACCTGCACGAACGCATCCATCGCCTCGCGCAATGGGGTAAACCACATGCCGTTGTACACCAGATCGGCGTAATCGAGCGCCATCTTGTCCTTGTAGTGCATGGTGGCTTTGTCCAGACAGATGGTCTCCAACTCGCGGTGCGCGGCGAAGAGGATGGTCCCGCCGGGCGTCTCGTATACGCCGTGCGACTTCATACCCACCAGCCGGTTCTCGACGAGATCCACACGACCGATGCCGTGTATGCAGCCCAGATCGTTGAGTTTTTCAAACAGCGGCACGGGAGCCAGCTTCTCCCCGTCCAGCGCGACCGGCGCGCCCTGCTCGAATGCGATCTCGACGACCGCTGGCTCGTCCGGCGCATATTCGGCGCTGTTGGTGAGCACGTACATGCTCTCTTCCGGCTCCAACCAGGGGTCTTCCAGCGGCCCGCCCTCGTGGCTGATGTGGAACAGGTTGCGGTCGCGGCTGTAGATGCTCCTCAACGTGGCTGCGACCGGGACGTTATGCGCGCGCGCGTACTCCAGAGCGTCCTCGCGGCTGCGGATGGGCCACATGCGCCAGGGAGCGATGACTTTGAGGTGCGGGTTAAGCGCCATCGCGGTCAGCTCAAAACGCACCTGGTCATTGCCCTTGCCGGTGCATCCGTGTGCGATGGCGTCCGCGCCTTCCTTCTCGGCGATCTCGACCTGCCGCCTGGCGATGAGCGGGCGCGCCATGCTGGTGCCGAGCAGGTACTTGCGCTCGTAAAGCGCGCCGGCCTGCATGGTGGGGTAGACGTAGTTCACCAGGAACTCCTCGCGCAGGTCTTCCAGGTAGAGTTTGCTCGCGCCGGAGGCGAGCGCTTTCGCCTCCAGGCCGTTGAGTTCCTCTTCCTGGCCCAGGTCGGCGCAGAAGCAGATCACCTCGCAGCCGTAGGTCTCACGCAGCCAGGGCACAATGATAGAAGTGTCGAGGCCGCCGCTGTAGGCGAGCACCACCTTTTTGATGGGTTGGTCGGTCACGATCTTGTCTCTCCTTATAATCAATGCTTTTACAAAAAAGCCGCCGGCCAAGCCGACGGTGTATCCTCTATTGCAGCGGGTCGAGATAGGAGACGAACGCCTCTTCATCGCAGCAATGCTGCCGGGGGCAGAGCGTACAGTCCTGCCGCGCCTTTTCCGGGAACTGGTCCAGGCGGGCCGGCGCGAAACCCAGCCGGGTGAAGAACGCGCCGACGCGCGTCAGCGTGAAGACCTCCCGCAGCCCCAGCGCGCGCGCCTGCCGCAGCAAGGCCGAGACGATCTCCGTCCCGATGCCCTTGCCGTGATACGACGGTGCGACCACCAGCGAGCGCAACTCGGCCAGCGCCGGGTTGTATAGCACCAACGAGCCGCAGCCCACAAGGATGCTGTCGGCGCGCTCCGCTACCGCCCAGTGGTCAAGCGTGCTCAGAATTTGGTCGGTGTCGCGCGGCAACAGGTTGCCGACCGCGACATGTGGGCTGATCAGGGCCAGGATGTCCACCACGTCAACCGGGCGCGCGGTGCGCACGGCGAGAACCGGTGCGACTCCCGGCGCAAGATGTGCGTCGGCCTGGAAAGGGGACCAACTGCCGCTCATCGATGGATAGGCGCTCATGTGACGAACTCCTCTTGGTTAGGTTGCCCCGCTGCGGACCGGTGCTGCAAGGCGACGATAAAACGAAAAGCCCCCCGGTATGGTCCGGGGGGCTGGTGCGCCGTGAGTATGCGTCGGTCAGCAGGTGCACGCGCGCCACGCCGGGCCTTTCCGGGGCCGGGCGGGGTTCGGACGACGATCACGGATGTTAGTAGTGGTTAGATGATCCATCGCGCGCATTGCACGTCTGCTGGAATTGTGAACAGGATAACGCACTATGGAGATAATGTCAAGAGTACATTTTCCGCGCGGGCCACACATAACCGATGTTGACCTCATTTCCAGGCCTCAAGTGGGGCGCTTTCCCTGGTTCACGCTATCCTGTTGTGCTACCACCCTACCGCCCCACATTCGACGGGCGCGCCGTGTTACGGCTCCAGTAGGCGCGGATGACCGCGATCAAATCGTTGTCCTCAAGATCGGTGTGGTGATCGGGGTCGGGGCCGTGCAGGTAGTCCATACCATCCACTGACCCGGCGTAGGGTTGCCACCCTGGATTGAACGCCCACAGCGCGTAGTTCAACCCGCGCGCCTCGAACAGGCTTATCTGGTCATCCATGAACGCCGCCGCGCCGGGAGTGTACCTCACCACGCCGAACTCGTTCACCGCGACCGGCGCGCCGTGCTCTGCCTTGAAGTCGTCCACGACGGTCAGCAACTCGTCGAGCCATGCGCGGCTGAACTCGTCGGGCGCGCCGTCCCAGTTCAGGTCGAGCGTACCTGGATAGGTGTACACAGCCGGCGCCTCCTGGTGCGTATAGTCGTGCGGCTCATATTGGTGCACCGCGTAGACCGTGCGCGCGTCGCCGGTCGGTTCCAGATAGGGCAGCCAGTACACGTTGCTCCACCCCATCGCGCCGACCAGGATCGGCGTGTCGGGGTCTACTTCTCGGATAGCCTCGACGATGCGCGGGTAGAACTGGTTCCAGTCATAGAGCGAACCTGCATACTGGGGGTAAAACGCGCCCGGATCCCAAATCTCCAGCGCGACGCTCTCGGCGTTCGGCTCGCACATCAGGTCGTAGCCGGCGACGACCGGGTTGTCGCGGTAGCGTTCCGCCGCATAGCGCCACATCTCGACCCAGGCGTCCTGCGCCGCCTGGTCGGTCCACACCGACTCGATCAGCAGGTCGGGATCGAACCAGTCGCCCGCGCCGTCGCGGTAGAACGTGAAGTCGCTGCGCCCCGGCCCGGTGCGGAAGGTCATCACCGCGAACAGGTCGGCCTGGGCGGCCATGTCGAGCAGGCGGTCCAGGTTCGCCTGCACCGCATCATCGAGCACATAGGGCGGCCTCTCGGTGAACAGGCCGGGACCGGAGAGATTGACGTAGTTCGCGCCGAGCGCTGCCAGCCGGTCGAAGTCCTCTTGTGTGAAAGGCGGCCCGACGTGCTCGCCGCCGAGGAACTCCGGCCCGTCCAGGTCGGGGACGACCACGCGCTGCCAGATGTTCGCGCCGCGCAGGTGCGGACCGTCAACCCACAGGGCGAACTTGTCGAAACCGGCCAGCGCCGACCTGGGACAGAGCCATGGTGTCCACAGGTCGCGCGCCGGCCTCCTCTGCTTCGGTGATAAGCTGCAAATCGTCAACCCAGATCGCGCCGCGCTGAGGCTGCTCCCAGTGGCCGATGTCGAAGTCGATTTCAGTCACGCGCGCGGGGTCCAACATATCCGGGCCTTCTTCGCCGGCCCAATCCGGCTTGGTGAACGCATCCCAGGTCAGCGTGACCAGCATCCACTCCTCATCGGCGGTTTCGAGTGAGGCCACGAACGGCGTCTCGTCAGCCATCAGCACGATGGCGAATCCCAGGCCCGGCGTGTCGCTCCGCCATATGAAGCGCAGGCCCGCCGCCTCGCCCCAGCCCTCGGCGTCTACTTCTCGACCGCAACCGCCGTACACTTCGGGGCCGGTGTCAAGCACGAGTTGCAGCGCCTGTTCGCTCTCGTAGCCTGGTCCACCCCCCGCGCACGTGAGCGACCCGCCTTCGTCAACCCACACCCACCAGCGGTCGGCGAGGTCGCCCTCCTCGAAGTCGTCGATCACCGCCCCGGCTTCTGTCGTCGGCGCTTCGACTCCCGGCTCCTCTGGCCCGGCCTCCGGCGCAGCCGCGCCGGGAGTAAAACTGCGTATCGCCTCATCCACAAACGCCACCAAGACCGGCCCGGCGGTCTGGTTGGCAAACTCATTGGGATGGCTGTCCCACTCGTCGGGGCGGTACTCTTCTCGCAGATACCCGTCCTCATCCGCCAAGAGGGTGAAGATGTCGAACACGAAGATATTGGGATGCCCTTCCAGGTACTCATCCGAGGTCAGGTACTCGGCCCACTGCCGGGCGCGCGTGGCGGCTTCGGGGCTGGTGGAGTTGGGCACCAGCGGCGGCGTGGTGAAGGGGATGAATAGCTTGTCCGGGTGCTGGTCAATCGCGTCGCGGATGCTGAGGAAGTAGCGCTGATAGTCGCGGAACTGCTCCTCGCTCTGGATGTCCGATGAGGGGAAGCAGCTTTTGAAGATGATGACATCGTGTTGCAGCATATGGCTGAACGTGTTGGCCGGCGGGTCGGTGACCGGCTGGTTGAAAACGTTGTACCAGCCGTCGGGGTCGGTGTTGTCATCGGGCACGTCCCAGTTGACCCCAAGCCAGTTGCCTTCGGGATCGACCAGCCCTTCATCGTTGTAACCATGATCCCAGAACGCATACCCCAACTCGGTGAACCCCTCGCGCACGCTGCCCTGCGCGATCAGGTTCGCGCCGGTCGAGTGGTGCATGAAGATGATGCTGATTGGTTCCTCTTCCTGAGCGGTCGCGCCGCCCCAACCGGCCAGAACGAGGGCCAATAGACCCCAAAACGCCAAGAGCTTCCGCTCGCGCATCTGACTCCTCCTTGTGAGAGTGGCGATTCTAAAGACCATCATACACTATTTTGTGAAAAAGGGAGCGGATGGGAATAATCCCATGCCATTACTCACCGTCCCACACCAGTCGATAAATCGCCATATTTTCGCCGCCGGAAGCAGGCGCGGTCCCGCCGGTCTGGTAGATCAATTGCACGCGCGGGTCGCCGACGATGCGCGGGTACCAACCGGGGAAGGTCATCAGGTACGCTGCGCCGCGCGCTTCCATCAGCGCCAGCAGCGCCGCCTCGTCGCGGATAATCGGGATCACTTCCGGGCTGACCAGGCCGGCCAGATCGAGGAACGGGCGCGGCGCGAAGTAGCCCACTGCGCCGATGTCGTGCACGGCGAGCAGTTTGTCGGGCGGGATGTTCTCGGCGATGAAGCGCGCGGCGGCGACCATTTCGGTCTGGATGATCGCCACGTCAACGCTGTAGGTGCGCCAGCCGATGATCCAGAACATGAGCAACAAGGCCGCCGCCGTGATCGCCAGCGCGCGGCTCAACACGCGGCCCGGCAGGCTCCGCGCCCCGGCCTCAACCAGCAGCAGCGTCCCGCCCACGCCGAGGGCGATCACGCCCGGCAGCGCAGGGATCACGTAGCGCCCGTGCTGGTACGTGGCCGGCAGCCGCGCCGCGTAGAGCATCAGCAGCGCCAGCGCCCAGAGGAGCGGGAGAAGCCCTGCATAACTTCCCGGAAGCTTATGAGATTGGGGTAGGGGCGCGGCATCCTCTTGAACGAGAACAAGTTGCCGCGCCCCTACGAACGCCGCCCAGATCAGTCCTGGCAGCAGCGGGAGTGCCACCCCTGCGAGCAGTGGCGTCGTCACATCGATCACGCGCGACAGGTACGGCTGAGCAAGCAGCGCGGCGTACTCGGCCTGCTTCGCCGCCGACGTGTTGGGCAGCACGCTCCCGCTCAGGCTCAGGTTGAGTAACGCGACGGGCGCGACGCCGATCAGCCAGCCGATAGCGACGCCGCCGAGCCAGATCAGCGCTTGCCGACGTTGCGCGACCAGGGTCAGCGCGCCAGCCAACCCGACGAGCAACACGCCTTCCGGTCGCGTCGCGGTCAGCGCCGCGCCGGCCAACCCTAAAGCCAGACCGCGCACCGCTTGTGTGCGCTGCGCTTCCCCCTCCCTCAAAGGGAGAGGGGGCAAGGGGCCACGGTCCGGCGCAGCCGGGGTGAGGGAAATCACCCCCATCGACAGCGCGCAGAACAGCGCCGTCTCCATGCCAGAGGCCGCCGCCCACACGAGATGCCACTCCAGTGCGATGCCCAGCCCGGTCAGCGCGCCGACGTGTCGCACGCCGGGAAAGAGCCGTCCCGCTGCGCGCGCGCCGAGCATCCCGGTCGCCGCGAGGCAGAGCGCGCCGAGCGCCAGCGTCCACGCGCGGTACGGCAGGCCCAGCCAGTACCCGACCGCGATCATGGCCGTCCACAACGGCGCGGTCGAGCCGGCGCTGGGCGCGCCCGGCGCAAAGGCCCACTCGCCGCGCTCGGCCAGGTTGCGCGCGTAGACCTGGTGAATCCACCCGTCGTCGAGCGGGAAGCCCGCGCCGCCGGAGCCGATCACATATCCGATAGTCGAGACCACCGCCACGAGCAGGATCAGGGCGTCGATAGATTGCCGTTTTGAGAAGCGCCCCCCCCAGAAGTAGTGGG
>DAOTXU010000021.1:0-3480 GCA_034435135.1 Anaerolineae bacterium
ACAAACTCGCCCTCCTCCTCGCCGCCGCCCTCCTTCTCGGCGGCGTCGGCGTGTATGCGTGGCTGTTCGCCGGCCTGCCGGACATCGGGGACATCGAGGCGGGCCTGGCGCTGCCGGACACGCGCATCTACGACCGGCAGGGGCGGCTGCTGTTTCAGGTTCTCCCCGCCGGCGCGAGCGGCGGCCTGCACCGCGCCGTGCCGCTCGACGCCATCCCGCAGGCGTGCATCGATGCCACCGTCGCCACCGAGGACGCCAGCTTCTACAGCAACCCTGGCGTGGACCCGGTCGGGGTCGTCCGCGCGCTGCTTACCAACCTGCGCGGCGGCGAGGTGCTCGCCGGCGGCAGCACGATCACGCAGCAGGTGGCGCGCAACCTCCTGCTCGACCCCGAACAGCGCGCCGAGCGCACGCTCACGCGCAAGCTGCGCGAGAGCATCCTCGCCATCCGGCTCGCGCAGACGTATTCCAAAGACGACATCCTGCGCCTGTACCTGAACCAGACCTACTACGGCAACCTGGCCTACGGCGTCGAGGCGGCGGCGCGCGTCTACTTCGGGCGCGGCGTGAGCGAGCTTGACCTGGCGCAGTGCGCGCTGCTCGCCGGGCTGCCGCAGGCCCCCGCCGTCTACGACCCGCTCACCGACCCCGGCGCGGCGCAGGCGCGGCAGCGCGTGGTGCTCGACTTGATGGAGAAGCACGGCGCTATCGCGCAAGAAGAAGCCGACCGCGCCGCCGCCGAGCCGCTTCAGTTCGCCGCCGCGCCCTTCCCCATCGAAGCGCCGCACTTCGTGGCTGCGGTATGGGAGCGGCTCCAGCGCGCCTTCTCCGAACCGCTCTACGCCGGCGGGCTGGATGTCATCACCACGCTCGATCTCGACTGGCAGCGCGCGGCGGAGGCCATCGCGCGGCGGCACCTGGGGCGGCTCAACACGCCGAGGGCGGACGAACCCGCGCACAACGCCAATAACGCCGCGCTCGTGGCGCTGGACCCGCACACCGGGCAGGTGCTCGCCATGCTCGGCAGCCCGGATTACTTCAGCGCGCGCATCAGCGGCGCGGTGAACCTGGCGCTCGCCCCGCGCCAGCCCGGCTCGGCGCTGAAGCCCTTCACCTACGCCGCCGCGTTCGACCCAACCCGTCCCGATCCCTGGTCGCCGGCGACGGTGCTGTGGGACATCCGCACCGCGTTCGTCACCAAGAAGCTGGAGAGCTTCGTGCCGGCCAACATCAGCCTCGACGAGCACGGCCCGGTGCGGATTCGCACCGCGCTGGCGTCGTCGTATAACATCCCGGCGGTGATCGCGCTCGACCACATCGGCCTGGAGGCGCTGGCGACGCTGTTGCACGACCTGGGCATCACCACACTGACCGACCCGGACCGCTTCGACCTGGCGGTGACGCTCGGCGGCGGGGAGGTGCGCCTGCTCGAACTGACCGCCGCGTATGGCGCGCTCGCCAACGGGGGCCGGCGCGTCGCGCCGGCGCTGGTGCTGGAGGTGCGCGATCACGCGACGGGCGACGTGCTGTACGAGTGGACGCAGAGCGAGGGCCAGCAGGTCATCGACCCGCGCGTGGCGTGGCTCATCACCGACATCCTGGCGGACAACCAGGCGCGCGCGCCCTCGTTCGGGGAGCACAGCCCGCTCAACATCGGGCGGCCTGCCGCCGCCAAGACCGGCACGACCACCGATTACCGCGACAACTGGACGGTCGGCTACACGCCCAACCTCGTGGCCGGCGTGTGGGTGGGCAATGCAGACAATTCACCGATGGTCATGGTCACGGGCATCAGCGGCGCGGGTCCGATCTGGCACGAGTTCATGCGGACGGTGTTGCGGGGCCAGCCGGAACTTGCCTTCGCGCGCCCGGACGGGTTGGTGCAGGCGGAAGTGTGCGCGCTCTCCGGGCTGCTGCCCACCGAGGACTGCGAACTTCGCGTCGTGGACTGGTTCATCGAGGGCACGGTCCCCACCGAGTACGACAACCTGTACCAGCGCTTCACCATCGACGCGGCGACGGGCTTGCTCGCCGACGAAAACACGCCGCCCGCGCGCCGCGTCGAGCGCGTGTACTTAGCGCTCCCATCCGAAGCGCGCGACTGGGCGCGGCGCGCCGGCATCCCTGCGCCGCCGCCGGGCTATAGTCCGGCAGAGCCGGGCTATAGTCCGGCAGAGCCGGGCAATAGTCCGGCAGAGCCGGGCGCGACGCTTGCCAGCGCGGAAACTGATGCCTCCCCGCTGCAAGTGACCGCCCCCGACGCATACACCATATTCCGGTGCTCGCGGCGCTCGCCTGCCGAGACGCAGCGGATCCGCTTCGCCGCGCTCGCCCCCTCGGAGACCGCGCGCCTCACCTTCTTATTGGACGGCGCGCCGCTGGTCACACTCGACGGGCCGCCTTGGGAGATGTGGTGGATGCTCGCGCCCGGCGAGCACGAACTGATCGCCCGCGCGACCCTGCGCGATGGGACCGAGCTTGAGAGCGCGCCGCTTGATTTCACGGTGCGTGATTACGACGACTGAAACACAACTGAGATACGTTTGTGATACGCGAACGTGAGGAAATCGTGTAACCTTAGGTGGTGAGGTAAGCGATTTCTGCCAGGAGAGCGCGCTATCTCTACGCAAACACTTGATGAGTGCGCGCTTGCGCTGACGCGCAAGTGCCTGCCGTTCGCGGCCTGCCGCGCCGACCCGGACGCCCGGCCCAGCCTGGACGACGCCCGCGCCGTTGTCGAGCGCTGGGTGCACACCAGCGGCTGGGACGGCGAGGCTTTTGAGCGACGGGCGGAAATGTTGCTTCAGATGGTGGATCGACTCTGCGCGGTGCAGGACGACCTGATTCCCATCGAATGGCTGCTGTTCCCGATGAACGCGGCGCACGCGCTTTTTGAGCTGGCGAACACACGCGAGGACCCCGCCACCCGCCAGCGCGACCAGCGCTGCGCGGCGTTGCTGCGGTGCTATGCGATGGCGCTCCACAACCCGGCGTGCAAACCGGCGCAAATCCTCAACGCTTGCCACCCCTGCCCGCTGGAAGATTGCTCGGCAGGGGGCCGCTAATCGAATTTTGCACCCCAGGCGCTCTTGCCTGCATATCTCCCCGTTCAACAGTATCGTTGGGCAACTTCCGCCGCTTGAACCAACCGCTTGACGAAAAAACGGTCCCGGAGATTTCTCCAAGAGAGGACCGCTGCCGCCAGCGGTTTACGAAGATTTCCCAGATGTTTCTGCAAAGAGATGAAAAAAGATTAAAACTATCTTGACAAGTTGCAGAAAATACCCTAAACTCTCTCATAGAAATCCTGCTTGAACTGATTCAAACTTACGCCAACAGCTGGCCGTGCTAAGGCCTTTCTCTACCTCACCCCCGTCTCGCCTGCGGCTCGACACCCCCTCTCCGCTTGCGGCTATAGTCCGGCGTAGCCGGGAGAGGAGGACGGGGGGTGAGGTGCCCGCCAACACGACAAGCACCACA
>DAOTXU010000022.1:0-10807 GCA_034435135.1 Anaerolineae bacterium
TTGGGTTTTTGTATGAAGTGATTCAAGCTTTTGCGTCCCCCTCTCCGCTTGCGGAGAGGGGGTGTCGAGCCGCAGGCGAGACGGGGGTGAGTAGAGAAACGCTTAGCACGGCCAGCTGTTGGCAAAAGTTTGAATCAGTTCTATGTCTCACCACGGAGACATGGAGATCACAGAGAAAAACGTCTTCCCGGCGCACTCCGTGTCTCGGCGGTAGAAAGAACGATGGTCGGTAAGGTGAGTTTGACGAGGTAGAGACCAATGATCGGCGACATGGTTCGTGGCTTGCTGACGACGATCAAGCACGTGATTCAAAAGCCGGTGACCATCCAGTACCCGGAGGTCAAGCGTCCGCTCCAGCCGCGCTTCAAGGGGCGGCACTGGTTGCACCGCTATGACAACGGCCTGGAGAAGTGCATCGGCTGTTCGCTGTGCGCGGCGGCCTGCCCGGTGGAGGCGATCTGGGTCGAGGCGGCGGACAACACCGACGACGCGCGCTACAGCCCCGGCGAGCGCTACGCCAAGACCTATGAGATCAACTACCTGCGCTGTATCTTCTGCGGGTATTGTGAGGACGCCTGCCCCACCGAGGCGATCACGATGGGGAAGGAGTACGAGCTGTCGTTCACCTCGCGCGCGGATGCGATTTACACGAAAGAAAAGCTGCTCGAACCGGTGCCGACGGGCGGCAAGGACACGCCCCAAAGAGTGCCGATGGGCATGTTTGACCGGGCCATCCCGGTGATGCAGGACCCGAAGTAGGGCGGGTTGGCCCAGACAAGGGGCTTAAGCCCCTTGTCTGAGGGAGCAGGCCGAGGCGTCAGCCAGTGGGCTTAAGGCTGCTGTCTGACCAGCAGAGCAAGGCAGGAGTCCATATGGGACTGGAAACGGTTCTCTTTATCGTCGTGGGCGCGATTGCCGTGGCAGCGGCGGCGGGGATGCTCTTCAGCAAGAGCGCCGTGCACGCCGCGCTGTTCCTCATTCTGAACCTGGGGTGCGTGGCGTTCTTCTACCTGATGCTCAGCGCACCCTTTATGGCGATGGTGCAGATCACGGTGTACGCCGGCGCGATCATGGTGCTCTTCTTGTTCGTGATTATGCTCCTGGGCGCCGAGCGCGTGGGCCTGGGGTTGACCGAACGCCGCTTGCCTTATCAGACGCCGCTGGCGTTTGCGTTGACGATCCTTTTCGTCGTGACGGTGGTTGCGGCGGTCATCGGCGGACAAATCCCCGCGCCGGAGCCGGTAAGCGAGGTGGAAACCCTTTCTTACGGCGGTCCCGCCGAGGTCGGGACGCTGCTATACACCAAGTACCTGCTGCCGCTGGAGATGGTCGCCATTCTCTTGCTGGCGGCGACCATCGGCGCGGTGGTGCTGGCGCGCGACGTGATCCCGGAGAAGCGCAGCAAGCGCGCGCAGATGGCGCGGATCCGGGAACTGCGCGACATGATCGGCGCTATCGAGTCGTCTCAGGAGCCGGGGCCAGCGCCGAAGGCCGAACCGACTCCCGAAGCCGAGCCGACCCGCGCCAAAGTCACCGGCGATTAGTTCAAGAGAGGAGCGCGCTATGGAACCTGCTCCTGTGAGCACCGGGGCTTATCTGGTACTGAGCGTCATCCTGTTCACAATGGGGGCGCTCGGCGTGCTCATCCGCCGCAACGCGATTCTGGTCTTCATGTCGGTGGAGTTGATGCTCAACGCCGCCAACCTGGCGCTGATCGCGTTTGCGCGCCACTACAACCAGCTTGACGGCCAGATCATCGTGTTCTTCATCATGACCATCGCCGCCGCCGAGGTCGCCGTCGGCCTGGCGCTGATCGTGGTGATCTTCCGCACGCGGCACAGCATCGTGATCGACGAGATGAGCATGTTGAAGGAATGAATGTTGTAAGGAATGAAGGGGACACCTTTTCGCGTTAATCGGGCATTGGTCGCTCGTTTGCTGGATTTGCCATCACCGCGCGCATGGGTCGAGTATGACGCCGAGGCTGACATGCTGTACATCAGCTTCCGAAAGCCGCAGCAGGCCGATGACAGCATCATGGAGGACGACGGCAACATCTACCATTACCGTGGCGATCAACTGGTTGGCGTGACGGTTCTTCACGCGCGCGCCCGGTAAGCCACCTAACGCCCATCGCGCAGAGCATACCGAAAGGGTATTCTGCATGGAAGTATTCGACTTCGTACCGCTGATTGTCTTCATCCCAATTGCGGGCCTGCTGCTCAACGCCTGGATCGGCAGGAACCTGAGCGAGCGCGGCCTCGCGTGGATCGCCTGCGGCGCGGCGGGCCTGTCGTTTGCGGTCGCGGCGCTGCTCGGCCTGGGGCTGCTGAGCGACCCCGGCGGGAAGATCGTGCCCGTGATCGACTGGATCAAGCTCCCGTCGGTGGGCGTGGACATCCCCTGGGCGATGCGCGTGGACACCCTCAGCGTGACCATGATGCTGGTCGTGACCGGCGTGGGCACGCTGATTCACATCTACGCGGTCGGCTACATGCACGGCGACGAGCGCTTCGGGCGCTTCTTCATCTACATGAACCTGTTCCTGGCGTCGATGCTCGTGCTGGTGACCGGCAACAACTTCCTGGTGCTGTTCGTCGGTTGGGAGCTGGTGGGCCTGTGCTCGTTCCTGCTCATCGGCTTCTGGCTGCACCGCGACACGCCCGACCCGGAGACCGGCATCATCGCCGGCATCAAGAACTCAAACGCGGCCAAGAAAGCGTTCATCGTCAACCGCGTGGGCGACTTCGGCTTCATCCTGGCGCTGTTCCTGATCTGGTGGACGTTCGGCACGCTCGACTACGGGCCAATCGCCGGCGCAGCGCACGCCGAAGAAGCAGCGGCGGGCGCGGTTCACGAGGGCGAGCCTGCCCCCGAAGCCGCGCCTGAGCGTGAGGCCATCGCGCCCGTGTCGCCGGAGGGCGTGTGCCGGCCGGCCGGCGAGGGCGTCTTCCCGATGGTCGAGGCGTTCATGGCCGCCGGGTGTAATGTGGAGCTTGGCGGGATGCAGGTCCCCATCGGCACGCTGGTGACTGTGGTCACGCTGCTGATGCTGGTGGGCGCGACCGGCAAGAGCGCGCAAATCCCGCTCCTTGTCTGGTTGCCCGATGCGATGGCCGGCCCCACGCCCGTCAGCGCGCTGATCCACGCCGCCACGATGGTCACGGCCGGCGTGTATATGATTACGCGCAGCAACCCGCTCTATGAAGCGGCGCGCGGGGTGAGTGTGCTGCCGTTTGGCCTCACCTCGCCGGGGGTCGTGACCCTTATCGGCGCAGCGACGGCGTTCATGGCCGGCACCATCGCCGTCGCGCAGTGGGACATCAAGCGCGTGCTGGCGTACAGCACCATCAGCCAGCTTGGGTTCATGATCGCGGCGGTGGGGCTGGGCGGCTATGTGGCGGGCATGTTCCACCTGACCACGCACGCCTTCTTCAAGGCGCTGTTGTTCCTGAGCGCCGGTTCGGTGATCCACGGCGTCGAGCACGGCGCGCACCACGCTCACGCGCATGGGGAACATGAGCGCCGCACCTTTGGCTATCGTGAAGGGGTGCTCGACCCGCAGGATATGCGCAACATGGGCGGCCTGCGCCAGCGGATGCCGGTCACGTTCCGGGTCTATGCGGTCGGCGCGCTGGCGCTGGCGGGCATCTTCCCGTTCGCGGGCTTCTGGTCCAAAGACGAGATTCTGCTCGACGCCTTCCTGCGCGGCTCCGGGAACGGCGACCCCACCGGTTGGTTCGCGCTGATCCTGCTTATCGGCGCAGCGGCGTTCACCGCGTTTTACATGGGCCGGCAGGTGTTCATGATCTTCTTCGGCGCGCCGCGCACCCAGGCCGCCGGCCACGCGAGCGAAAGCCCGCGCATCATGACCGGGCCGCTGGTGATCCTGGCGGCGCTGAGCCTGCTGGGCGGCGCGCTCAACCTGCCGGGGCTGCACGCATTCGGGACGTGGCTGGAGCAGAGCGTCGTCCACGCGCACACCGCCGAGTTCAACCCCCTGCTGGCGCTCGTCGCGCTGGCAGTTGCGGGCGTCGCCATCGGGGTCGCCTACGTGATCTACTGCCAGCGCCCGGCGCTCACCGCCGAGGGCCTTGACCCGCTCCAGCGACCGCTCGGCCCGGTCTGGACCTTCCTGCACCGCAGGTGGCTGTGGGACGAGGCTTACCACAATCTGGTCGTCCGTCCCTTCAACGCGACAGCGCAAATCCTGGGGGGCCTGGATGTGCGATACCTGCGCGATGCGCTCGACCAGGGCCTTTACCGGGCGTTCAACCGCGTCTCGGACTTCATCGGCGGGGACTTCGACCTGGGCGTCATCGATGGGATAGTCAACGGTCTTGGCCGGGTGACGCAGCGGCTTGCGGGCCTGCTGCGCCATATCCAGACCGGTTACGTGCGCAACTACGCCCTGAGCGTGTTGTTTGGGGCGCTGATTGTTCTCTTGATCCTGCTGCTGCCCGTCCTCTTCGGGCAGTAAGCGCTGATCCGAATGGACAAGGGGCTTAAGCCCCTTGTCCCGCCAACCTTTGAGGGGGGCACATGGAAAACACACCAATTTCCCTTACAACGATTGTCACCTTCCTGCCCATCGCCGGGCTGGTCATCCTGCTCTTCATCCCGCGCGAGCGCGAGGATTCCATCCGCTGGGTGACGTTCGGCGCGTCGCTCGTCACGTTCCTGGCGTCGGTGGGGATGCTCCTCGCCTTCGACGCGGGGAACCCCGGCTTGCAGATGGAGACGGTGTACAACTGGATACCCGGCTTCAACATCAGCTACCACGTGGCGGTGGACGGCCTGAGCATGTTGCTGGTGCTGCTGACCACGTTCATCATGCCGCTGGCGATCCTGGCGTCGTTCGACCCGATCAAAGAGCGGGTCAAGCTCTACTACACCATGATGCTGCTGATCGAGACCGCCATGCTCGGCGTCTTCGTGGCGCAAGACCTGTTCCTCTTCTACATCTTCTGGGAGTTCACCCTAGTGCCGATGTACTTCCTCATCGGCATCTGGGGTTCGGAGAACCGGGTGTACGCCGCCGTGAAGTTCTTCCTCTACACGATGGCGGGCAGCATCCTCATGTTGCTGGCGATCCTGTGGCTGGGCGTGAACGGCGGGACCTTCAACCTGCCGACGTTGCTGCAAAAGCTCGCCGCCGGCGAACTGGCCTTCCCCGAAGGGACGGAAGTGCTGCTCTTCCTCGGCTTCTTCGCGGCGTTCGCCGTGAAAGTCCCGCTGTGGCCGTTCCACTCATGGCTGCCCGACGCGCACTACGAAGCGCCCACCGCCGGCAGCGTGATCCTGGCCGGCGTGCTCCTGAAGCTGGGCACCTACGGCTTTGTGCGCTTCAACCTGCCGCTCTTCCCGCAGGCGAGCAAAGACCTGGCCCCGCTCGTGGCGACCCTGGCCGTGATCGGCATCGTGTACGGGGCGTGGGTGAGCTACGCGCAGAAGGACGTGAAGAAGCTTGTCGCCTACTCCAGCGTGAGTCACCTGGGGTTTGTGATGCTGGGCGTCTTCGCGCTCAACGCGCAGGGCCTCCAGGGCGGCATCTTGCAGATGGTCAATCACGGCCTGAGCACGGGCGGCCTGTTCTTGCTCGTCGGGATGCTCTACGAGCGGCGGCACTCCAAGCTCATGGCCGACTTCGGCGGCATCTGGAAGGTGATGCCCCTCTTCGGCGCGTTCAGCCTGATGATCGTGCTCTCCAGCATGGGCCTGCCGGGGCTGAACGGTTTCGTCGGCGAGTTCACCATCCTGCTCGGTTCGATGGGGTCGAACTTCCTCACCCTCAGCTTCACCGTCTTCGCTGCGCTGGGCATCATCCTGGCCGCGATTTACATGCTCTACATGTTCCAGAAGGTGTACATGGGGCCGGTGATCCACCGTGAGAATGAGAATCTCCCCCAACTCAACTGGAAAGAGGTCGCGGTGCTGGTTCCGTTGATTATCATGATTTTCTGGATCGGCCTGTACCCGGCGCCCTTCTTTGGCGTGATGGACAACTCGGTCAACGCGCTGGTGACGCCTTACGCCGGCGGTTCCGGCGAGACGGCAACCGCGCCGGCCCTGGCTCCTGCGCCGGTTGCGGGCGGCGCGTTGACCCCCGTTGCTGTGCACCCGGCTCCGGGCTATTAAATCCGACAAGGGGCTTAAGCCCCTTGTCGGATATGCTTGGTTTCCAGTGCGCTGCTTGAAGGTTTGTAATCTATGGAAACACTAACCCTTGCGGACCTGAACCTCGGCGTGACGCTGCCCCCGGTGGGCATCTCGCTGTGGGCGTGCGTGGTGCTCGTGATCGGCCTGTTCCTGCCGCAGCGCCAGATGCGCTGGAACCTGATCCTGAGCCTGGCCGGCATCGCCGTCTTGTTCCTCTACAACTTCACGCTGTTCAACCTGCCGGAGGATCAACAGACCGCGTTCGGCGGCATGTTCCGCGCCGACAACTTCACCGCGTTCGTGAACATGGTCTCGCTGGCGACGACGTTCCTGGCTTTGTTGATGGCCTACGAGTACCTCAAGCGCACCGGCGCGGAGCGGGCCGAATATTACCCGCTGCTGCTGATCTCCACCAGCGGCACAATGCTGATGGCCGCCGCCGCCGATCTGGTCATCCTCCTCGTCGCCATCGAATTGCTTTCCATCCCGCTGTACGTGCTGTCGGGCTTCCGCCGTCCACGGCAAGACTCGGAGGAGAGCGCGCTCAAGTACTTCCTGCTGGGGGCGTTCTCGTCGGCGTTTATGACCTACGGCGTCGCGCTCGTCTACGGCGCGGTGGGGACGACTAACCTGAGCGAAATCTTCCACCGGATCAACGCCGGGCTTTTCCTGGACCAGAACTTGATTTTGGTCGGCGGCGGGCTGCTCCTGGTCGGGCTGGGCTTCAAGGTGGCCGCCGTGCCGTTCCACATGTGGGTGCCCGACGTGTACCAGGGCGCGCCCACTGCCGTCACCGCGTACATGAGCGTGGACGCCAAACAGGGCGGGTTCGCCGGCTTGATGCGCGTGTTCCTGATCGCGCTGCCGGCCATCGCGGGGAGCGGCGCAGCGGTGGGCTGGCAGGACACGCTGGCGCTCCTCGCCGCGCTGACCATGATCCTGGGCAACATCGTCGCCATCGCGCAGCGCGACATGAAACGGATGCTCGGCTATTCCAGCATCGCGCACGCCGGCTACCTGATGATGGGCGCCGCGGCGGCGGGCACGCCCGAAGTGGCCGATTTCGCCGTCGGCGCGGTGTTGTTCTACCTGCTCGCCTACGCCTTCACCAACCTGGGCGCGTTCGCCGTCACCATCGCCGTCGAGAAGGACGACGCGCACAGCGTGCAGCTCGACGACTTCTGCGGGTTGAGCAAAACCCATCCTGGCCTGGCGCTGGCGATGGCGCTGTTCATGCTCAGCCTGACCGGCATCCCGCCGACGGCGGGCGTGGTGGGGAAAATCTTCCTGTTCCAGGCGGCCATCGACGCGGACATGGCCTGGCTGGCGCTGATCGGCGTGGTCACCAGCTTGGTGAGCGCGTTCTACTACCTGCGCGTCGTGGTCAACATGTACCTGCGCGACGGCCCCGGCGAGGCGCAACCGGCGCGCTCCTACCTGGGCGTGGCGGTCGGGCTGACCGCGCTCGGCACATTTATCCTGGGCGTCGCGCCCGCGTTCTTCCTGGACCTGGCGCAGCGCGCGGTCTTGCTGGCCGTCGGCGGGTGATTGGTGATTCGCTTTTCCGGCGGCAGGTGCATACCGGGTTTACCGGCGGCGGATCGCGCCCGATAGCAGCCTGTGGCGCTCACGTGATGACCTTCAGCCACCCGCCGTCAATGTAGTAGGTCGAACCGACGCAATAGCTGGCGCGGGGCGAGCACAGAAAGACAAAGAGATTCGCGATCTCCTCAGGAGATGCAAAGCGCCCAATGGGCGCGTTCTCCTTTGCGATCTGGTCGAGGTATGCTTCCCAGGTCATCTCTTTGCCTTCAGTGAGCAGCTTGGCCGTCTTCTGCCAGTCGAGCGTCATCACCAGACCGGGGTTGATCGCGTTGACACGGATGTTGTAGGGGATCAGCTCGTTTGCCAGGCATTTGGAGAACATAACCAACGCCGCTTTGGTAACGTTGTAAATGGGTTCGTAGCCCAACGGCTGAGTCGCGCAGATGGACGCATTGTTCAGAATCACCCCTCCGCCGCGCGCGCGCATCAAAGGCGCAAGCGCCCGCGACAATCGTACAGCGGCCATCACATGAAGGTTCCAATAATACTGCCACTTCTCATCGGGCGCGTCCATGATGGTCTCTTCACTGCCTGTGCCCGCGTTGTTAATGAGGATGTCGGCGCCGCCGAACGCCTTTTCGACTTCACCAACGAAGTGGGCGATCTCGTCAGGCTTGCTGACATCGGCTGTGACGCCAATCGCCCTGACGCCGTATTGGGCTGAAAGCGCCCTGGCTGCCTCGACCACGCGCGCCGCGCCGCGCGCACAGAGCGCCAAGTGCACATCTTCCGCAGCCAGCCCTTGCGCTATTGCCCATCCAATACCGGTGCTTCCACCGGTAATGGCCGCAACTCTGCCCTTGAGACCCAGGTCCATTGTGCTCTACTCCTTTAACTTGGCCGCGCCTGCAAGTGATATTCAGACAGGTCTTGATGGTTCTTTCGATCCAGACGATGCGATCGATCTGTAGGTGTGTTAGGAAGGCCCAGTGATACCAGTGATAGATGAAACGGAGCACTCTCAATCCCCAAACGCTCAAGGCTGCACAGGCTTGCTGGCAAGTATCCGACCGGCTCGATCTGAACAAGCAACCTGTTTGTTATCTTCTTGGCGCTGGATATAATTCATTTTACCCTATAGTAAAAACAAAGAATAGGCGATGTATTTCGGGATGCGTTAGGAGTTTGGGGCGACTCTTTAATTTCGTTACGATTCGTGCTCTATATCCCCCACCTCTGTCGCCGCCGCGCGACGAGCGACATCACAGGTATACCAGCGAGGACCGAGAAAATGCGTTCGGCGCTGTTCCCTATCACACAGAGGAAGAGGCACGATTATGGCAGGCAGATACCTGATTGGCGTTGACCTCGGCACCAGCGCCACCAAGGCCGTCTTGTATCGATCCGACGGCGAGATTGTCGCTGAAGCAGGCGCCGAGGTTCCTTTATATTATCCAAAGCCGGGCGTCGTCGAGCAGGAAAACGAGGACTTCTACCGATCCGCCGCCCAGACCGTCAGGCAATGCATGAGCGCGAGCGGCATCGACCCGCGCGCTGTGGCGGCGATTGCCTTCGATAGCCAGATGGCTGGCGTGGGCGCTGTCGATGAAGCGTTTAACCCGGCCATCCGCTTCGACTCGTGGCTTGACATGCGTTGTCAGCCCTATATCGAGCAGCTTGCGCGCGACCACGGGGACCTGATTACCCGCCTGACAGGCTGTGCGCCGACCTGCAACCACGGGCCGAAAATCCTGTGGTGGAAGGAGGAGCGCCCCGAAGCCTATGCCAAAGTCGCCAAATTTCTCATGCCCGCCTGCTATGTCGCCGGGAAGATGGCCGGGCTGCGTGGCGAGGAGGCGTTTATCGACTACACCTTCGTCCACTTCTCAGCCCTGAGTGACGCGCAGGCCGGCGAGTGGTCCAGCGAGCTGTGCGGGCGGTTGGGGGTTGACCCCCAGAAGCTCCCCCGGATCGTCGCGCCCTGGGAAATCATCGGCGAAGTGCAGCCGGAGGCGGCGAAGGATTTCGCTCTTGCGCCGGGCGTTCTGATTGCAGCCGGCGCGGGCGACACGGCGGCGGGCGCGTTAGGAGCCGGCATTGTGCGCCCCGGTATGCTGCTCGACACCGCCGGCACGGCGTCGGTGTTCGCCGGCTGCACCGATCGGTATGTCCCCGACGAGCAGCACCGGGCGCTGCTCGTGATGCGCTCGGTGATTCCCGGCTTGTGGAACCCCCTCGCCTACATTGCCGGCGGCGGGCTGGCGCTGCGCTGGTTCCGCGACGAGTTCTTCAAGGTGGGCGTCAGGGACAGGGATGTCTACGATATGATGACCGAGCGCGCCGCCAACCTTCCACCCGGCGCAGACGGCTTGTTCTTCTCTCCGCACCTGGGCGGGCGAATCTGCCCGGCAGAGCCGGCCATGCGTGGCGCGTGGGTGGGGTTCTCATGGGGACACACGCAAGATCACTTCGTTCGCGCCATTCTGGAAAGCATTGCGTTCGAATACGCTTTTTACCTGGGCATTCTGCGCCACCTCATCCCAGACCTTAACCTCACCGAGGCGCGGGTGATCGGCGGGGGAGCGAAAAGCGCAGCCTGGAATCAGATCAAAGCCGATGTTTTGGGCGTGCCCTATCAGCGGCTCAAACGGGCTGAGTTTGCCACATGGGGTTGCGCGCTTATCGCCGGGTACGCGGTCGGCCTGTATAACGATCTGGCCGAAGCGGCTATGGAGACGACCGCGCCGGATGGCTCCCCAGTTGCAAATCGCCCCGAAGTGTCGGCTGTCTATGCGCAACTTGCCGAGCGATACATCGGCTGGCAACAAACGCTCAGCGAGGCGTTTCGTTCGATAGCGGAAAACCGCTAGCCCGTTGCGTCATGGAGTGAGAGCCTATCCGCAAAACCCACTCTGGTGGGGGCGGACAGGGGCTTAAACCCCCTGTCCGAGACTGCTCCGATAGGCTCTTATGGAGAAAACAATTAGAACTCGCATAAAAAGGCAGGTGCATATTGCTGCATGAAATCGGTCTCAAAAGGCGTCTCGTTCAAATAGGTTTCGAAAGCATCAACCAGCATCGGGAATTGAGAATATCCGTGATT
>DAOTXU010000023.1:0-26105 GCA_034435135.1 Anaerolineae bacterium
GCGTAGTTGGCCGAGACCATCAGGTCCAGCGAGTCGGGCGCGCCGGAGCGCATCAGGTAGGCAATTTGCTGGTAGAGGGTGTTCTCGCCGGTTAGCTCCTTGAGCACCTCCGCGCACACCATCCCGATGCCGCCGAGCTTCTGATGGCCGTAGGCGTCGACCTCGCCCCGCTGCACGATCTCGCCTTCAACCAGGCGCGCCCCCTCGGAGATGGTCACCATCGCGTAGTTGCTGGGGTTGGTGTGCTTGTCCTTCAGGACCAGCTTCGCCAGGCGTTCCGGGTCGAAAGGGATTTCGGAGATGATCGCGCGGTCCACGCCGGCCAGGTACGCCGCCACCAGCGAGGTCTCGCCGGAGTTGCGCCCGAAAAGCTCGATCACGGCGATGCGCTCATGCGAGCCGGCGCTGGTGCGCAGGTTGTGGATAAACTCCACGCTGCGCGTTACCGCGGTCGAGAAGCCGATGCAGTAGTCGGTCCCGTACACGTCGTTGTCCATCGTCTTGGGGATCGCCACCACCGGCACCCCTTCGCGGTGCAGGCGCTCGCCGTAACTGAGCGTGTCGTCGCCGCCGATGGGGATCAGCGCGTCCAGCTTCAAGTGCTCGATCACCTTCAGCACATAGGGTGTGAAGTCCTGCGGGCCGTTCGGCTGCGGCGCGCTGGAGTCGCGCAGGAAGTCAGGGGTGCGGCTGGGCGAGACGTTGCTGGGGTTGGTGCGCGAAGTATGCAGGAAGGTGCCCCCGGTGCGGTCCACACGGCGGACCGCCTGCTTATCCAGCGGGATGACCCACTTCGACCGCTTGTCCGCGTCTTTGTCATCGTGGATGTTGTAGTCCAGCAGGCCGGCCCAGCCCCGGCGAATGCCCAGGACTTCAAAGCCGTTGTCAACCGCCCGGTTGACGATGGCTTTGATGCACGGGTTCAGGCCCGGAACGTCGCCGCCGCCCGTGAGAATACCGATGCGCATAGGTTTCTACCTCCTTAAAAATAGCAAATGCTGCCATGAGAAGCTCGATGCAATGTCAAGTCAGTCGAGCATTTTCGCCAGTTCAATATACTCTTTATTCACCGTGCGCTGCTTGCTCACCGCCAGCTCAATCGGGATGCTCTTGATCTCCCGCCCATCCAGAGTGACCATTTCGCCGCTCGCACCGCTCAGCAACATCTTGACCGCGTGGACGCCCATGCGCGTGGCGAGCAAACGGTCAAACGCGGTCGGGCGACCGCCGCGTTGCAGGTGACCCAGCACGGTAAGACGGATCTCGAAACCGGTCTCATGCTGGTTGAGGAAATCGTACACCTCGCGGCACGCGGGTTTGGCGCCCTCAGCCGCCACGATGATGCAGTGGTTCTTCCCCCGCACGTAAGCGTCTTCAATCGTCGAAACGACGTCGTCCATCTGATACGGCTCTTCGGGGATCAGCACCCTCTCCGCGCCGCCCAGGATGCCGCCCACCACCGCCAGGTAGCCGCAGTTGCGCCCCATTGTCTCCACGATGAAAGCGCGCTCGTGCGAAGAAGCTGTGTCGCGCAGCCGGTCGAGCGCTTCCAGAATGGCGTTGAGCGCCGTATCGACGCCGATGGACATGTCTGTGCCCCAGATGTCGTTGTCAATCGACCCCGGCACGCCGATCACTGGAAAGCCCAGATTGTGCAGCGCGAGCGCGCCGCGCAGGCTGCCGTCACCTCCGATTGTCACCAGCCCTTCAATACCGTGCTCGTTGAGCCGGCGCAGGCCGCGCTTTTGGCCCTGGGGGGTCTTGAACTCCAGGTTGCGCGCGGTCTGTAAGATGGTCCCGCCTTGCTGGATGATCCCGCTCACGTCGCGCGTGGTCATGCGCTCAATGTCGCCATTGAGCAGGCCGGTGTAAGCCTGGCGGATGCCATACACTTCGCAGTCCAGCGCGATGCCGGCCCGCACCACCGCGCGTACCGCTGCGTTCATGCCCGGCGAGTCGCCGCCGCTCGTCATCACTGCGATTCGTTTGGCGGGCATCTCGTTTCCCCTTCATCGACCGAACCGGCGCTCATTATACCGTTTTACCCGATGAGTCTGAAAGCCCTGCTAAGCGATTTCGCTGTTCGGGACAAACAGCGCGTTACACAAGGACAAAAAGGCCGACGACGCCCTGGTGGGGGAGGGCGTCGCCGGAAGTAGAGAGAGGAGGATTTTCTGCAAAAGACCCTTCTGATTGGGGCGACTTCATTATATGCGAAACGCGGCTTCTCGTGTATAACAATCGTATCTCAATTTCCGCGCGAATCGGAGGGGGGTACACCATGCACCTGGACGTGGCCTTGCTGGGGTTTGGAAATGTAGGGCGCGCGCTGGCGCGTCTGCTGATGGAGAAAGCGCCCACGCTGGAGGCGGAATTCAACCTCACTTTCACCGTAACCGGCATCGCCACACGCAGCCGGGGACAGGCCATCGACGCGCGCGGGGTGAACCTGGAGCGCGCGCTGAGCCTGGCGGGAACCGGCTCCTCGCTTGCAGTCTTGCCCGGCGGCGCGCCCCCGCCGCCTGATGGCGCGCTCGCGTTCATCCGGTCGTGCCCGGCGCACCTGATCTTCGAGACCACCTGGTTGGACCCGAACAGCGGCCAGCCCGCCATCGATTACCTCCGCGCCGCGCTGGACGCGGGCCGGCACGTGGTGACGGCGAACAAGGGGCCGGTGGCGTTCGCCTTCCGTGAGCTGCGCGACCTGGCCCAAGCGCGCGGGGTGGGCTTCTTTTTTGAAAGCACGGTGATGGACGGCGCGCCGGTGTTGGGCGTCATCCGCGAGGGGCTGCCCGGTTGCCGCGTCCGGCGCATCCGGGGAGTGCTCAACAGCACCACCAACGCCATGCTCTGCCGCATGGAGGAGGGCCTTTCCTACGAGGCGGCGCTTGCCGAGATGCAGGCCGCCGGCATGGCCGAAGCCGACCCCACCCTGGATGTGGACGGCTGGGACTCGGCGGTGAAGATCGTGGTGCTCGCTAACGTGGCGATGGGCGCAGATTTGCGTCCCGCCGACGTGCGGCGCGAGGGCATCCGAGGGCTGGACCCGCAGACGGTGCGGCGCGCGGCCCAGGCGGACGATCACTTTAAGCTGTTGTGTGAAGCCTGGCGCGAGAACGACGAGGTGCGCGCGTCGGTGCGGCCTGTGCGCCTGCCCGCCAACGACCCGATGGCCCAGGTGCGCGGCACCACCAGCATCGTGAGCTTCCAGACCGATGTGCTCCCTGATCTGACTCTCATCGAGCACAACCCCACGCCGCGCACCACCGCCTACGGGATGCTGGCCGATATGATTAACCTTGCGCGCGGGCGTCATCGCCCCTAGCGGGGAGGCAGGAACACGGCAACGCCATGCCCTGTTTTAGCTTTGAACTGATTCAAACTTACGCCAACAGCTAGCCGTGCTAAGGCCTTTCTCTACCTCACCCCCGTCTCGCCTGCGGCTCGACACCCCCTCTCCGCAAGCGGCTATAGTCCGGCGTAGCCGGGAGAGGGGGATGGGGGGTGAGGTGTCCGCCAACACGACAAGCACCACACGCACCGCGGTCGTTGGCTCAAAAGCTTGAATCACTTCTTCTATAATGACGATCAGCGACCTTCTCGGCGCGGGCTTTCACCTCCACCGCTTTGATGAAATCGGTCTTGGCGTCCTGGTAGGCCGGGCGGTTGAACGCAAACTGCGCCGCCAACTGGCGCTTGAGAGCCTCGTACTCTTTGGCGACGTCGGGGTGCGCGCGCAGGTAATCGCGGAACAGGATGTGCAACTCCCAGAACTCGGTGGTCGGCTCCACAATATGAAGGTGGTGCGTGCGCTGGTCGCCCGGCCCCACTTTGATAAAGAAGCGTCGTTCGGGGATGACCGCTTCAAACTCCGGGTGATACTCGTAGTCCAGGCGCTTGAGCGGCTCGATGAACGCCATCGCGTCGTCGATGCAGTGTACGCCGGCCATGATGTCGATGATCGGCTTTGCGCCGAGGCCCGGCACCGCCGTGCTCCCGACGTGTTCGATGGCGATGATGGCGTCACCGAGCAGATCGAGGAGGGCCTGTTTCTCCCCCTCGTACAGGGCCGGCCACGCCGGGTCGTAATCGATGATGATAACAGGCTCCATCTGCCCGCCCGCGCATCTCCCCAAACCGGGGACGCCGTCGAGATTCTCACCCATTCAGCAGCAGTGGCCTGCTTACCGCTGCCACCCCCATCACTTGAGGCGCAAAGGCGCAGCACGCGCTTCGCCAGCCTTGTCGGAGCCAGGCCGTGCGCCTCCGCCGCCGACATGATCCCGTCTTTTAGTCGTCGTCGTGACCAGAAAAGTGTCGCCGCTTACAGATTTTCGATCTCCACCGGCTCCACCGAATCGGCCAGCGCAAAGCCGAAGACCCGCGCGTAGAAGTAAAGCTCGGCCTCCAGCGCGCGCTTGATGTTCTCGGCGCGGCGGAAACCATGTTGCTCGCCCTCGAACGGTAGATAGGCCACTGGAATGCCCTTTTTCTGCAACGCCGCGAACATCATCTCGGCCTGGTTGGGCGGCACGATCATGTCTTCAAGCCCCTGGAAGAAAATCACCGGGCACGAGAGTTGGTTCAGGTAGTTAATCGCCGAGCGTTCTTTGTACAAATCGGCGCGTTCCGGGTAGGGGCCGATCAGGCTGTCGAGGTAGCGCGACTCGAACTTGTGCGTGTCGCCCACGAACACGTTCAGGTCGCCGATGCCGTAATAGCTTGCGCCGGCCTTGAACACCTTGCGGAAAGCGAGCGCGCACAGCGTCGTGTAGCCGCCCGCGCTCCCGCCCCGGATGATGAGCCGGTCGCCGTTCACGTCGCCGCGCCTGACCAGGTAGCGGGCGGCGTTCACGCAGTCGTCCACATCCACCACGCCCCACTGGCCGTTGAGCCGCTCGCGGTAGGCGCGGCCATAGCCGGCGCTGCCGCCGTAGTTGACATCCACGACCGCGAAGCCCCGGCTGGTCCAGTACTGAATCTGCGGGTTGAACGTGCTGCTCGTTGACCCGGTTGGCCCGCCGTGACTGATGACGATCAGCGGCGGGCGCTCGTTAGCGGGTGCAACATAGTCGCGGTTCCTGGGCGGATAGAAGAAAGCGTGTGCAGTCAGGCCGTTCTCGGTGGGAAACTCAATCGCCTCCGGCATGGAGAGGTAGCCAGGGTCAACCGTGATGTCGCTGGCGCGGCGCAGGACCTCAAGCGCGCCGGCAGCCAGGTTCATCAGGACGAGCGCAGTCGGCTCGGTGGGCGACGCGGCAAAGAACAGCGCGCGCCCTGATGTAGCCCGTATGTCCCGGATGGAGGTGTACGGCGTCTTGATGGGTTCGAGGGTGCGCGTGCGTGTGCCCAGGCTGGCGAGTTTCCATGTCCCGCTGTGGTTGTACACACAGATCACCTGCTCCGCCGACGCGAATGCATAGGTGGACATGCCGAACACCCACTGCGGCGCGCCGAACTCGGCCTCCATCTCGACCACCGCCTCGACCGCGCCGCCCTGCCAGCGGTACAGGTTCCACCAGCCTTTCGGGTCGGAGACAAAGTATAGCATCCCATCCGGCGACCATTCGGGCTGGAAAACCGACTCTTGCAGGCCGCCGGCCACGCGCCGCCGGTTCAGGATCGCCCCGTCCGCGCCGATCTCGCCGACCCACAACTCGGTGCCGTCCCAGGGCATATTCGGGTGATTCCACGCCAGCCACGCCAGGCGCGCGCCGCTGAGGCGGGGCGTCGAGTAGAAGTTGTCGCCATAGACGAGCACTTGCGCGTCCGCTCGACCTTCGGGGTCGAGGCCCACCAGCGTGTTGACCGCCTCGCCCGCCCCCGTGTGATCCTCGCGCACACAGATAATCCGGTTCCGCGCCCGGTCGAAGATCATATCGGCGTAGCGCAGGTCCGCCTCCGGGGTAATCGGGCGCGGCTCCGCGCCGGGATCCTGCCGATAGAGGCGGTTGTCGCTGAAGTGCGAGAAGAACACCGTGCCATCGACGACCAGGAACGCCGCGCCGCCGTACTCGTGGACGCGCGTGCGCGTGTTGAGCGGGGGCGGCGTGAGGTCAACCGTCTGGCCGTCGGGCGTCCGGCGCACGATCACGTAGCGCCCCCCTTCGAGCGGGCGGCTCTCGATCCAATAGATGTTGTCGCCGTCGAAGGCGGCCTCGACAAGCCCTATCGACTTCGAGGCAATCAGGTCGGCGGTGATGGGCGACTTCCACGAACCGTAAGGGGCGACGTTGGGTCCAGCCATCGTATTCTCCTTGAACTGATTCAAACTTACGCCAACCGGTGGCCGTGCTAAGGCCTTTCTCTACCTCACCCCCGTCTCGCCTGCGGCTCGACACCCCCTCTCCGCTTGCGGCTATAGGCCGGCGTAGCGGGGAGAGGGGGACGGGGGGTGAGGTGCCCGCAAACACGACAAGCACCACACGCACCGGGGGCGTTGGCTCAAAAGCTTGAATCACTTCCTTCTCTGAGAAGCCGTTTGAAAAGGGTTCCCCCGGCTTCAGCCGGGGGTGAATTCCCCCCCGTGCCTGGCTTTCCGGCGATTAGCCGCCGACTTTAGTCGGCGGAACCTGAATAAACTTCCATGACCGGACTTCTCAAATGGCCTCTGATACGCACAAGCAACGCCGGATCTCGCCGGGACAAGAGGTTAAAGAGCCTATCGGACCACGGTCTTTTGCTTCGGACAGGGGGCTTAAGCCCCTGTCCGAGACTCTCTGGACAGGTTCCATGCCCCGCGCCCACGTCAGCCCGGCTGTGGCCACGCTATTGTACCGCTTCCCGATTTTCGATACGAGGGGTCTACTTCGTCGCCTTCAGCGCGAACGTCAACGGGAGGCTGATACGGGGGTCTTTAAAGCGCCAGTACCCATCTTCGCCCTGTTCCATCAGCGACGGGAACTGCGCCCAACCCAAGAACGGGTACTCGCGCAGCCACTCAACCCGCAGCCCGACGCGCGTCAGCGCGTTGATGATCTCGCTCAGGCTGTGCTGCCAGCCATATTCGACATCGTGCTCGACGTGCGCGTCCGGGTCGGCGTAAGAGCCATGCACCTCCCACTGCATCGGTGCAGACTGATGAAAGTAGGGGTACGTGATCTCCAGCCGCCCCGTTTCGGGCTTCTCCTCATAAACCATCAGGAAGGGATGGGAATCGGCGACGAAGAACACCCCGCCCGGCTTGAGGAAATGGGCGACAATCTCCCCCCAGCGCTGCAGGTCAGGGAGCCAGTACAGCACGCCGCCGGAGGTGAACACGATGTCAAACGCGCCGTCGAGCGCGTCGGGCAGGTCGTAGATGTTCGCGCAGACGAACGTCGCGGGGAGGTTCAACTCCGAGCTCAGCGCCCTTGCCAGCGCAATCGCCTTTTCGGAGAAATCGACGCCGGTCACGGTTGCGCCCAACCGCGCCCACGAGAGCGTGTCCATCCCAAAGTGGCATTGCAGGTGCAGCAGCGTCTTGCCCGCCACGTCGCCCAGCCCTTCGCGCTCGACCCTGCCGAGCGAGAGTTTCCCGGCTTTGAAACCTTCCAGGTCATAGAACCTGGACTTCGCGTGGATGCCGGTCCACTCGTCCCACAGCGCCCGGTTCGAGTCCATGAATTCCTGCATGGATTGGCTCATTCACTCCTCCTCGTCGGGAGCGCCGCCGGCCAGCAACGTGACCAGTCGATCTTCCCCTTCGGCGCGCCGATAGAACCACATCGCGCCGGAGGCCACGTCGCCGCGCAGGTAAGCGACCGCCGGCTCGCGGTAGACCCGCCAGGGCAACCGCTCCAGCCGGTCGATGGCGTCAGCCATGGGCAGGAAGCACGCCGTCGAAACCAGCCCGTCGGGGTCGTCGGCGCGCGTTTGACCCTCCCACGCGCCGACCTCGAAGACGAACGCCGTCGCTTGGTAGCCCTCGTCGGGGTTATCAAGCTGTGCGACGTAGACCAGCCGCCCCGGACTGCGGACCGCCAGCCCGGTCTCCTCGCGGACCTCGCGCGCCAGCGCCTCGGTGAGCAGTTCGCCCGGCTCAGCCACGCCTCCTGGCAGCCCCCATGTCGTCCCCCGGTCGCCTGGCCCTTGTTGGTGAACAAGCAACACCTCGTCGCTTTGCCGGATCAGCGCGGCGACGATGTGGTAAAGGCGTCGATGCACAGTGCCCCCTGATGTGAACAAGGTGACGGCCTGAGCCGCCGCCCTGATAGATTATATTGGGTCGTAGTATACGCGCCTGGCTATGCTTCCTCAAAACAGCGGCTTGCCCTGGTGCAGCCCCCGGCAGAGAAACGAGGGGAGATAGAAAAAGCAAGCGGCGTCCCCGCGCTTGCAGGGACGCCGCCGCTGAAGGAGATGGTGCGCGGTCAGGGACAAGGGGCTTAACCCCCTTGTCCGCACAGTTTCTAAGCTTAAGCTTCGACCTTCTTTTGGGCTGCTACGGCGTGCTTCATGGCCGGGACCAGGCCGGCTTCCTCGACCAGGCGCGGGACGATGCTCTCCCAGCCGACCGCCATCAGGTGGACGCCCCGGACGCCCGGCTTACCCTTGATCGCGTCGATCAGTTCGAGCGCGATCTGGACGCCCTCTTCCTGCTCGGCTTCCTTGCCCTGCGCGGCGGCCTTCTCCATGCGCGCCATGAGCGGCGCGGGGATGCTCACGCCGGGCACTTCCTCGTGCATGTACTTCGCCATGCTCAGGCTCTTGAGCGGGGTGACGCCGACCAGGATGTACACCTTGTCGAGCACGCCGCGCTCGCCGAGCTGGTTCAGCCACACGTCCAGGCCGGCGGGGTCGTAGACCAGGTTGGTCTGGAAGAATTGCGCGCCGGCGTTGACTTTCTTGTGCTCGCGGATCGCCTGGAAGCGCGGCAGCGACGCGAACGGCGACGCCGCCGCGCCGATGAACATCTGCGGCGGGTTCTTGAGGTTGCGTCCATCCAGGTAGTGGCCCTCGTCGCGCATCCGGCGCAGAATCCAGAGCATCTGCACCGAGTCGATGTCGAGGATGTCCATGCGCCCCTGCGGCCCCGGCCCCATGCGCGAGTGGTCGCCGGAGAGGCACAGGATGTTGCGGATGCCCATCGCGGTCGCGCCGATGATCTCCGCCTGGAGGCCCATGCGCGTCCGGTCGCGCGCCGCGATCTGCATCACCGGCTCCGCGCCCTCTTCCAGCGCGATCAGGCTGCACGCCAGGCTGGACATGCGCGGGGTGGCGGAGGGGTTGTCGGTGAAGTTGATCGCGTGGACGTAAGGTTTAATCATCTGGATGTTCCTGCGGAGTTGCCCGGTGGCGGTGCTCATCGGCGGGGCGACCTCGGAGGTGACCACGAACTCGCCCGCGACGAACGCCGCCTCCAGCCCGGAGATGGGTTCGGTGTAGGCCGGCGCGTGATACTCGGCGTCGCCCTGCCACCAATCGGGCTGGCGCACGGGCCGGAAGATCGCGTCCCATGTCTGTGCGCGTTGGGCAGCATCCACGTTAATCAGGCCCTTCGCCACGTTGCCAAAGCCCAGCTTTTTCACCTGGTGATACACATCGCCCCAGGTCTCGCCGCCGGTCTTGCTCCAATCGAGCGGCGGCAGGACCTCCAGCAGCTTCTCCTCGCGGCCCATCGCCTCGGCGCGCTGGTAGATGCGATACCACACGCAGGGGCGGGTCTCATCGACGTAGCAATGCTCCGGCGTCGAGCCGCCGCACGGGCCGTTGCGCGCGCCCTTCGGGCATTCCATCGGGCAGATGAAAGCGGTCTCTTGCAGCAAGCAGTTCCCGCACATACGGCAGCCGAACATCGGCCCCTTAATCATGCGCTCTGTCCAGATGAGCAAGCGCTCGGATAAAGGCGGGTTCCTGAAGGGATAAAAGACAGGCTGCCAGCGGCGGGCGGGGGTGAAAATGGGGAAGAGGCGCATCAACAACTCCTTGTGAGCGGGTCTCTGCTTTCAGATCGAGTATATCTTATTTTACCTGATGGGGAGTTGAAAGTGACAACCATCACACAATCGGCGTGAGTTGTCACAGCCCCAGGCGTGACCGCGGAACCGGGCGCTTATCGGCGCGCGCTTCCTCGCCTGAGAGACCGGGCGTGTGAATGACGAAGTGAAAATAATCTGGAGAGCTGGACAAGAACGTGTGCGCCTCGCCGGGTTCGACGATGAGCATGTCGCCCGCCTCCAGGGTGACGGTCCGCCCCTCGACGCGCACCTGCGCCGCGCCGCGCGCCACGAGGTAAATCTCCGTGACCTGTCCGTGAAGATGCGGCTCGTCGATGCCGGCGTTGGCGTACCCGACCGAGACGGTCAAATCCGTGTTCCAGGGGCCAGCATACCAGCCTTTCTCAACTGCCGGGTCGGCCTTCTCGATGCGCATGGTCAACACCCTTTCTGCTGCGCATGGCGCGTGCGGTCGTCACGAAGCGGCGGCGTTTGCCCGATCCCCCCGACCGACCTATAATGCAGTTCAGGCAATTGCGTGATCGGCTGCACTGTTGGCAACAACCGCGAACATCGTCCTATCAGGAAAGCGCCATGTGGGAATTATGCATCATCGACACGAACCAGCTCACCTACTACGGCTCCGATGGCTACCGCGTTGAGCGCATCACTGACTACGCTGGCGCGCTGGTGGGGCTGTTAACGGCGGGCTGGGAGCCGTTCGGCATCGGGCCGGAAGGCCAGGTGCATCTTAAGCGCCCCTCCCGCGCCGAGGCCGCCTCACCGCTTTACCCGCAACGCTGAGGTTGTCGCCGCGCCGTCCAGCAGGGGCGAACCGGACCGCAGGGACGTTCGCCCCTACTGATTCCCTTCGTTCCGGTCCGGGTCGCGCAGGTGCGGGAAGAGGATCACCTCGCGGATGTTGGGCCGGTCGGTCAGCAACATCACCAGTCGGTCCACGCCCATGCCAAAGCCGCCGTTGGGCGGCATCCCGTAACGCATCGCGCGCAGATAGTCCTCGTCTACCGGGTGCGCCTCCTCGGAGTCGGCTTCGTACAACCGCCCCATCTCCAGGAAGCGCTGCTCCTGGTCGAGCGGGTCGTTGATCTCGGTGAAGGCGTTGCCCATCTCCAGCCCGCCGATGAAAAACTCGAAGCGCTCCACCAGGTTGGGATGGCCGGGTTTCATCTTCGCCAGGGGCGAGATGTCGCGCGGGTAATCGATGACAAACGTGGGCTGGATCAGGTGCGGCTCCACGCAGTCGCCGAGCATCTCATCGACGAGATGGCCCCAGGTCGCCCCAGAGTCGGGGGTGAGGCCGGCGGCGCGCATGGCCGCGCGCAGCGCGTTGGCGTCGGGGTGCGCGATGTAGTCCACGCCGGTGCGCTCCAGAATGGCGTCGCGCAACGTCACGCGCCGCCAGGGCGGGGCGAGTTCGATCGCGTTGCCCTGAAAGGTGATGCGCGTGCTCCCGGTCACCGCCTCGGCGACAGAGGCTACCAGCCGTTCCGTCAGGTCCATCACGCCCACGTAGTCGGTGTACGCCTTGTAAAACTCGATCTGGGTGAACTCCGGGTTGTGCTTGCGGCTCACGCCCTCGTTGCGGAAGTCGCGCCCGATCTCGTACACCGCGTCGTACATCCCCACCAGCAGCCGCTTGAGGTATAGCTCAAAGCTGATGCGCAGGTAGAGGTCTTGGCGCAATTGGTTGTGATGCGTGGTGAAGGGGCGCGCCGCCGCGCCGCCGTACAGGGGTTGCAAGATCGGCGTCTCGACCTCTAAGAAGCCTTCGTTGTCCAGGAAGCGGCGGAGCGCTGCCACCGTGCGCGCCCGCACGCGGAAGACCTCGCGCACGTCGGGGTTGACCGCCAGATCAGCGTAGCGCTGGCGATAGCGCTCCTCCGGGTCGGAGAAAGCTCCGTAGCGCTGCACGCCCTCCTCGGTAACCTGCTCCTTAATCACCGGGAGCGGGCTGAGCGCCTTCGCCAACACCACCAATTCATGCGTCATCACGCTGACCTCGCCGGTGCGCGTGCGCATCATGGAGCCGGTCGCCTGCACGAAGTCGCCAAGCGCGATGGTTTTGCTCTTGATCCAGTCGTATACGGCCTCGCCGAGATGGTCCTGCTTGAGAAAGAGTTGCAGCCGGCCCGTGCTGTCCTCAACGTGCATAAACGACGCCTTGCCCATGATGTTGACGCGCACGACACGCCCGCACACGGTCACCTGCGGCGGCTCACCCCCCGCCGCCTCGGCTGCCTCAAACGCGGCAATGGCCTGCGCGGCGGCGTGGGTACGAGCGACGCGGTTGGGGAAAGGTTCGACACCCTCCGCGCGCAGGCGTTGGAGTTTCTCGTGCCGTTCGGATTCGAGCTGGTTGCTTGGTTGCCAGGTCATATGCCCTCTCAACCTTCACGCACAACACAAAAGAAAGCCCGCGCCGGACAGTCGCCCGGCACGGGCGGGTTTTCCTGTCTGGCGAACGCGCTTCAGTCAATCTTCTTAATGATGACCGTGAAACGCCCATCCGGGGCGTTGACGGTGACCCTATCGCCCACTTTATGCCCGATCAGCGCCTTCCCCATGGGGCTGGCGTTGGAGATGCGCCCCTCGCTGGGGTTGGCCTCGGCGGCGCCGACCACTGTGTAAGTCTCCGGCTCCCCAACCCCTTCCTCGACGACGGTCACGCGCGCGCCCAGGTTCACGACATCGCGGTCGCCCTCCTCCACGATCACCTGGACATTGCTCAGGAGGGTTTCCAGGCGAATAATCTCGCCCTCAACGAACGCCTGCTCGTTTTTGGCGTCCTCGTACTCAGCGTTTTCGACCAGTTCGCCGCCCTCGTCCAGGGCCAGGCGCAGGCGCTCGGCGACCTCGCGGCGGCGGGTGTTGCGGAAATATTCCAGGCGTTCCTCCAATTCCTTTAGACCATCCGGCGTTACGTAAACAACTTGTTCTTGATTGGTCATCTTACTCCCTACCGGCGTTGACAAGCCCGTGAGCGGGTATCCGAAGCCCCCCACGCATCGGGTCCCCTTGATAGGAAGAGACCGCCTTTCAGGCGATCCCCTCGTAATGCAAACGCCGGGACTAACCCGGCATGCCAATCAGGCTTATGAAGCGTGCCCTATATTATCACGACCGTTGAGTTTTGTAAAGAGTCAGCGCCAGGGGGTGAGGGCTGATTGGTCTGCCCGATCCACAGCGCCCCGCGCGCCACGCCCAGCGACGCCCAGCCGGGGCAAAGCGCCTGGCCGATGGCCGACGCGCAGTAGACGTCGGGAGCGTGCGTCAGCTTGGCGAGCACCAGCCCGCCAGCCACCATCGGCGTGGCGATGCCCTGCACCACAAGCGCGCCGTCCTCCACCTGGCGCGCGATACAGACCACCGGCAGTTCGTCAAGGGTGTAGTCGGTCATGTTGCGGACTGAGTCTATCGGCTCTCGGAGGTTGGGTCCCAACAAAGCTCCCTGGGAGCTTCAAACTCCCAGGGAGCTACTGGTCAGTTTAACGGGGCTGAGTTTGCAATGGGGCTGCGATGCAAGTGCACAGTTGATCGAGGTGTGGCTGCGATACGGCAACGGTGAGGCGTCAATGTAACCGCTCAGCCCCGTTAGAGAATATTCTACCAATATCCTGCGATAAATGGCACGAAAAGAACGTGAATAATCGCCGCGCGGTGTTAAACTGGTGTTATGATCTGGCTGGAAGTCGCACTCGTTGCTGACGGCGAGGCCGCCGAGGCTGCCGCCGACCTGTTGCAGCATTATGCTTATCAGGGCGTGGTGATCGAAGCCGCCGGGCCGAACCTGGATGCCTGGCCCGAAGACCTGCCCTCCCTTCTGCGCGCCCAGCCGTTGACCGTGCGCGCGTACCTCCCCCTTGACGAACGCACCGAGGAATCCCGCGCCCACATTGAGGAAGGGCTATGGCACCTGAGTCAACTCTATCCGATGCCCCAGCCAACCTATCGCCTGGTGGAGGAGGAAGATTGGGCCGACGCCTGGAAAGCGCACTACCACCCCATCCGCGTGGGGCGGCGCATCCTCATCATCCCACGGTGGCGCGAGGTGAAGCCGGAACCGGGCGACGTGGTGATTTCGATGGACCCCGGTATGGCGTTCGGAACCGGGACACACCCCAGCACCCAACTCTGCCTGGCCGCGCTGGAGGACTACCTGCCCGCCGGGGCGCGCGTGCTCGACCTGGGATGTGGGTCGGGCATTCTGGCAATCGCGGCGGCCAAGCTGGGCGCGCCGGGCGTCCTGGCGCTGGACATCGACCCGGTCGCCGTGCGCGCCACGCAGGAGAACGCAGTCCATAACGGCGTGGCGAACCGGGTCGCCGTGGAACCGGGCAGCCTGGAGAGCGTGTTGGGGTCGGCGCGGCGCTTTGACCTGGTTCTGGTCAACATCCTGGCGAAGATCATCATCGCGTTCTGCGAGCAGGGGTTGGGCGCGACCGTGAGGCCGGGCGGCGTGCTGGTCGCGGCGGGCGTCATCGAGGAGCAGGCGGGCGAGGTGCGCGCCGCACTGGGACAGGCCGGCCTGCCGGTGGTGGAGACGCGCCAGATCGAGGACTGGGTGGCGCTGATCTGCCGGCGGGCGGCGCCGTGAGAAGGGCGCGCGCGGCGGGGTGATCGTGTTGACTACGACCGAATCGCGCCCATCGACATCTGTGTGGGCTTGGGCAATGCTGCCTGAGAAGCCGTTTGAGGGTTCCCCCGGCTAAAGCCGGGGGTGAATTCCCCCCGTGCCTGGCTTTCCGGCGATTAGCCGCCGACTTTAGTCGGCGGAACCTGAATAAACTTCCATGGCCGGACTTCTCAAATGGCCTCTGAAAACTGACGACGCCGTTGTCTAACGCCACTTATAAACCAGACCTGGGCGACTTTGAAGCGTTCGCCCAGGCCGTCTTTGAGCGCTTGGTCTCGGCGGGCAGCTAATCGACCATCCCTGCCGCCGCTTTTCGCTCCGGTTCCAGCCTCGGCTCCAGGCAGACGCGACGCTCGAACAACCCGTGAATCTCCTCCGCGCCGATCACCTCCCGCTCTAGCAGCGTGTTGGCGACCTTGTCCAGCACATCGCGGCACTCACCGAGGATGCGTTTGGCGCGTTCGTATTGCTCGTCCACTATGCGGCGCACCTCCCCCTCGATGAGGCTCCGCGTCTCCGAACTGAGGTTGCCGTCGCTCTCAAAGAAGGGCGTGCTGAGGAATTGCGCGCCCTCCGGCGCGTAGCGCACCAGGCCGAGCTTCTCACTCATGCCAAACTCGGTGACCATGCGGCGTGCCAGTTCGGTCGCGCGCTGAATGTCGTCCACCGCCCCGGTGCTGATCCGCCCGAAGACAACCTCCTCGGCGGCGCGCCCACCGAGCATGATCGCCACGCGGTCGAGCAGCTCCTCTTGCGTGAGCAGGTAGCGGTCTTCGGTGGGCATTTGCAGCGTGTAACCGAGCGCGCCCTTGCCGCGCGGGATGATGCTCACTTTGGCGACCGGGTCGCCGGTAGGCACACTCTCGGCCACCAGCGCGTGTCCCGCCTCATGATAGGCGACGGTCTGCCGCTCCAGGTCGTTCATCACGGTGGTGCGGCGCTCCAGCCCTGCGACCACGCGCTCAATGGCCTCCTCGAAGTCCTTCGTCTCCACGGCGGCAGCCTTGCGCCGCGCCGCCAGCAACGCCGCCTGGTTAACCACGTTCTCTATATCGGCGCCAGAGAAGCCCGGCGTGATGCGCGCCGCCCGGTCGATGTCAAAGTCCGGCGCGAGCCGGATGTTGCGCGCGTGGATGCGCAGGATTTGCTTGCGCCCTTCCAGGTCGGGCCGGTTAATCACCACCTGCCGGTCGAAGCGCCCCGCGCGCATGAGCGCCGGGTCGAGCACCTCCGGGCGGTTGGTGGCGGCCATGATGATGACCGGCTTGTCGCGCGCGGTATCGAAGCCGTCGATCTCGGCCAGGAGCTGGTTGAGCGTCTGCTCGCGCTCGTCGTTGACCGCGATGGAGCCAAGCCCGCCCCGGCTGCGCCCGATGGCGTCGATCTCGTCGATGAAGATGATCGCCGGAGCCTCTTGCCGCGCCTGCTCGAACAGGTCGCGCACGCGCGCCGCGCCCACGCCTACAAACATCTCGACGAACTCGGAGCCGCTGGTCTCGAAGAACGGCACGCCCGCCTCGCCGGCGGTCGCTTTGGCGATCAATGTCTTGCCGGTGCCGGGCGGCCCGACCAGGAGCACGCCTTTAGGGATTTTGCCGCCCAAAGCCTGGAATTCCTGGGGATTCTTAAGAAACTGGATGATCTCCTGTAGCTCCTCGATGGCCTCGTCCACGCCCCCCACGTCCTTGTAGGTGACCTGAACCTGTTCGCTTTGCACCTTCTTGGCGCGGCTGCGGCCTACGCTGAAGATGCCGCCCGCGCCGCCCATGACCCCGCCGCGCCGAAAGAACAGGAAGTACCACATCAACCCGATCAGCGCGATGGGGAAAATCCACGAGAGCAGAAAGCTCCCCAGGCCGCTTTCAGGCGGCTCACCGGTGTAGGCGATCCTCTGCTCATCAAGCAGTGAAACCAGATCAGCGTCCTCCACCCGTATCGTTGTGAAGGTCCGTCCGTCTTTCGTTGTGCCGGTGATGGTGCTCTGGCCGATGACGACCTGCGCAACCTGGCCTTCGGCAAGGCGCTGCTTGAACGCACTGTAAGGAATCTCGGTGGCGCTGAACGCCAGCGGGCGCAGGATAAACGCCTGAAACAGCCAGATTGCTACGAAGCCGATCAGAAGGTAACCCAGGGAGCAGCCGATTTGCTGTCCCCATTGCGGGCGGCGGCTTTCGTCGTTGTCGCCGCCGCGAGGTTGTTGTCCAGCCGGTTTGTTCTGCATCACTCTACTCCATATCCAACGCGAAACTGACCCTGTCATCAAGCCAATTATATAACAGCCCAAGCCACTCCTTTAAAAGAAATGCGTAAAAAGCTTCCTGGAAGCTAGCCTGGTTCCAAACGCCGTGCCTTGACGCGGAAACGGGAGCATGTTAGTATCGTAAATATCGAGTTTTAGCACTCCCGGTGCGCGAGTGCTAAAACAGGGAAACAACTATGACAGACAATGCGCAGACTTCACCCAAACCGTTGACCCCGCGCCAGGAGCACATCCTCAGTTTGATTGTGCGGGAATTCATCAACTCAGACGAGCCGGTGAGTTCCAAACAACTGGTGGAAGACTACAGCCTGGGCGTCAGTTCAGCTACAGTACGCAACGAGATGGCCTACCTGGAGGCGCTCGGCTACCTCTTCGCGCCGCACACTTCCGCCGGGCGGGTGCCCACCGAGGAAGGCTACCGCTACTTCGTGCAGCACCTCAGCGGCGAAAGCGAGTTGCCGGTAGACGAGCGACGCATGATCCGCCACCAGTTTCACCAGGCCCGGTTCGACATCGAGCAGTGGATGCGCCTGGCGGCGACGGTCCTGGCGCGGACGACCCAGGGCGCGTCGCTGGTCACGTCACCGCACGCGGAGACCAACCGCTTTCAACACCTGGAACTGATCCACACCCAGGGGCGGCTGGTGCTGATGGTGCTGGTGCTGCGCCGAGGCGACGTGCGCCAGGAAATGCTTACCCTCGCCGAGCCGGTGCCGCAGGAAGTGCTCAGCCAGGCCGCCGCGCGCATCAACGACCTGTGCGCCGGCCTCACCGTCGAGGAGGTTCGCGCCAAGACGGCGCAGATGCCCGTGCTAGAGCGCGAAGTCGCCGAGGTGGCTGCTGACATTGTTGCGCGCGCCGACGAACACCCCACGCGCTACGTCTACCATCACGGGCTGAGCGAGATGCTTGCATCCTTTAAGGAGGAGAACACCGGCGCGCTGCAAGCCATGCGCCTCATCGAAGAGTACAGCTTTCTCGACGGCGTTTTAAGCGAGGCGCTGGGCCCGAATATCGGCGGCGTGCGCGTGGTCATCGCCGGCGAGGGCCGTTGGCAGGAGTTGAGCCATTGCAGCATGGTGCTCTCGCGCTACGGCATCTCCGGGCAGGCCACCGGCGCGCTGGGTGTGCTGGGGCCGATTCGGATGCGCTATGGCCGCGCGGTGTCGGCGGTGCGCTACGTGGCCGGCCTGATGAGCGACCTGCTGCTCGATGTGTACGGCGAAGTGAACGAGGAACGTTAACGGAATTCTATTGTTGGTCTGTTAAACTGGCACGCGGATTGCAACGGAAAAAACATAGCGGGGGAGTACATTGAGCGAAGAACCGAACGTCACTGAGGAAACCATCGCTGAAGCAGTCGCAGCGCAAGCGCCCGCCGCGGCCGCCGCCGAAGGCGAAGCGTCGTCGCTGGCGGCGCAACTGGCCGAGGCCGAGGCCAGGGCTGCCGAATATCTGGAAGGCTGGCAGCGCGAGCGCGCCGAGCTGGCGAACTACCGCAAGCGCGTCGAGCGCGAGCGGACGGAAATCTACCAGAACGCCAGGGTCGACGTGACCACCCGCTTCCTGCCCGTGCTCGACGACTTTGAGCGCGCGCTGAACGCCATCCCGGAAGACGCGCGCCCTCACGAGTGGGTCAACGGCGTCACGTTGATCTACCGCAAACTGCAAAGCATCCTGGAAGCCGAAGGAATCGTCGCGATCGACGCCCTGGGCAAACCCTTCGACCCCAACCTGCACGAAGCCATCAGCCAGGACGAGAACGACTCGTTCGAGTCCGATCACGTGATCGAAGTTTTACAGAAGGGTTATCGCTACGGCGACCGCGTCCTGCGACCGGCCTTGGTCCGCGTCGCGCGTTAACCGTCACTACAGCATAGATATAGGAGCTACCAATCCATGGGTAAGATTATCGGAATCGACCTGGGCACCACGAACTCCGTGTGCGCCGTGATGCAGGGTGGCGAGCCGGTCGTCGTCCCTTCGTCGGAAGGTTCGCGCCTGTTTCCCTCCGTTGTCGCCGTCAATCCCAAGAGCGGCGAACGGCTCGTGGGGCAGGTCGCCCGCCGGCAGGCGGTCGTCAATCCTGAGAACACCATCTTCTCCATCAAGCGCTTCATGGGGCGCAAGTTCGACGACCCCGAAGTCCAGCGCGCCACGAAGCTGGTGCCCTACAAAGTCGGCGCCGCGCCCAACGGGGACGTGCGCGTTTTCATGGGCGGGCGCGAGTATTCGCCGCCCGAAATCTCAGCTATGATCCTGCAAAAGATCAAGACCGACGCCGAGGCCTACCTGCGCGAGTCGATCACGCAGGCGGTCATCACCGTGCCGGCCTACTTCAACGACAGCCAGCGCCAGGCCACCAAAGACGCTGGCAAAATCGCCGGGCTGGAAGTGTTGCGCATCATCAACGAGCCGACCGCCTCTTCGCTGGCTTACGGCCTGGATAAGCGCAAGGACGAGACCATTGCCGTGTATGACCTGGGCGGCGGCACCTTCGACATTTCTATCCTCGACGTGGGCGAGGGTGTGTTCGAGGTCCGCTCCACCAACGGCGACACCTATCTCGGCGGCGACGACTTCGACCAGCGCGTCATCGACTGGGTCGCCGACGAATTCAAGAAAGAGCAGGGCATCGATTTGCGCCAGGACCGGCAGGCGCTCCAGCGGCTCAAGGAAGCCGCCGAGAAGGCGAAGATTGAACTCTCGTCCACGACGCAGACCGAGATCAACCTGCCCTTCATCACCGCCGACGCTTCCGGCCCCAAGCACCTGAACATGAATCTCACCCGCGCCAAGCTCGAACAGCTCACTGGCGACCTGATCGAGCGCACCATCGGCCCGTGCCGCCAGGCGCTTAAGGACGCCGGGCTGCAACCGCAAGAGGTGGACCAGGTGGTGCTGGTCGGCGGCATGACACGGATGCCGGCAGTTCAGGAAGCGGTCAGGAAATTCTTCAGCAAAGAGCCGAACAAGAGCGTCAACCCTGACGAGGTGGTCGGCATCGGCGCGGCGATTCAGGCGGGCGTGCTCGGCGGCGAGGTGAAGGACATCCTGCTGCTCGACGTGACCCCGCTCACGCTCAGCGTGGAGACGCTGGGCGGCGTGGCTTCGCCCCTCATCGAGCGCAACACCACCATCCCGGTCACCAAGAGCCAGGTCTTCTCCACCGCCACTGACGGCCAGACCCAGGTCGAGATCCACGTGGTTCAGGGCGAGCGCCCCATGGCCGCCGACAACAAGTCGCTGGGCAAGTTCATCCTGGACGGCATCCCCCCCGCGCCGCGCGGCGTCCCGCAGATTGAGGTCACTTTCGACATCGACGCCGACGGCATCCTCAAAGTTACCGCGCGCGACAAGGCCACCGGGCGGCAGCAGCACATCACCATCACCGCCTCCAGCGGCCTTTCAGAGGCAGAGGTCGAGCGCATGGTCAAAGAGGGGGAGCTTCATGCCGCCGAGGACACCAAGCGCCGGCAGGAGATCGAAGCCCGCAACGCCGCTGACAGCGCCGTCTACACCACTGAGAAGTTCATCCGCGAGTATGGCGACAAGCTGCCTGAGGACATGAAGAAGATCGCCGACGAAAAGGTCGAAGCGGTGCGCCGCGCCCTGGACGGCAAAGACACCAACGCCATCCGGCGCACGACCGAGGCGCTCCAGCAACACCTGCAAACCCTGGGCGCGTCGATGTACGGTGCGCCGCAGTCCGCGCCGTTCGGCGCAGCCGGCCCCGATGAGGGCGAACGACGCAGCGGCGACGACGTGGTTGAAGGTGAATACACCGAGGCGTAGGCGAATAGGCTCAACCGCCGTGACACGGTTCGTAGCTCCCAGGGAGTTTCAAGCTCCCTGGGAGCCTAGAGTATTAGGGTAACGGAGAGCCAGGGAAGCAATCTCCGTGTCTCGGTGGTATAGTCTGTTGGGTCAGAAGTCAGCCGGCAATCCTGGCGGGAACCTGCACGACATGGCGTCCAAACGCGACTACTACGACATCCTCGGCGTGCCGCGCGCAGCCAGCAAGGAAGACGTCAAGAAAGCCTTCCGGCAGTTGGCGCGCAAGTATCACCCGGACGTGAGTAAAGAACCCGACGCCGAGGCGCGTTTCAAAGAGATCAACGAAGCTTACAGCGTGCTTAGCGACGACGAGCAACGCGCGCGCTACGACCGCTTCGGCCATGCTGGCGTTGACGACTCCATCGGGTTCACAGGCGGGTTCCCCGGCTTCGAGGAAATCTTCGCCGACTTCTTCGGCGGCTTTCGCACCACCACGCGCCGCGCGCGGCGGCGGCGTGGGCGCGACCTGCAAACCAGCGTGACCATCGACTTTGAAGAGGCGGTCTTCGGGGTCAAGAAAGAGATTGAAATCACGCGCCAGGAGACCTGCCCGGTCTGCGGCGGCAGCGGGGCCGAGCCGGGCACCTCGCCTCGCCGCTGTCCCGAATGCAACGGCGTCGGCGAAGTGCAGCAGGTCCGCCAGACGTTGCTCGGCTCCATGATCTACGCCAACACGTGCCCGCGCTGCCAGGGCCGGGGCGAAGTCATCGATACGCCCTGTCGGCATTGCAACGGCAGCGGGCGCGCGCGCGTCACCCGCCGCCTCCATGTCACCATCCCCCCCGGCATCGACGACGGGATGCAGGTGCGGCTCACCGGCGAGGGCGAGCCGGGCGATCCGAGCGTGCGCAGCGGCGACCTGTACGTCGATGTCCGGGTGCGCCCGCATCCCTTTTTCCAGCGGCGCAACCACGACCTTATGCTCGAACTGTCCATCAACGTCGCCCAGGCCGCGCTGGGCGATAAGATCAAAGTGCCCACCCTCGACGGCGAACAGGAACTCATCATCCCCGCCGGCACCCAGTCCGGGAAAGTGATGCGGATGCGCGGCCTGGGGGTGCCGCGCCTGCGCTCCGATGGCAGCAGCGCCGGGCGCGGCGACCAGTTGGTCATCATCGAGGTCGCCACGCCCACCAATCTCACCGAAGAGCAGCGCCGCCTCTTTGAAGAGTTGAGCCGCACCCTGGGACACGAGGTGACGCCTCAAAAAGCCGAAGAAAAGGGCTTGCTGGCGCGCATCCTGGACTGGCTCGGCGGCGAACAGCGATGAGTGAGGATTGTCACCCCCGCTGGTGAGGATTGTTACCCCATAGGTGGTTTGACAAACAAAATACCAACACTTATAATTAGTGCACATTTTCACGGGGGAAAGACCGGAGATCATTGCTGCTGCCCTTTCAAGATCGAAACCGGTCCTCTGAACTGTGCTAACCAATCCAACACGAAGTCGGCTGTGTCGCCTCTTTCCGAGGTGCGCGGTTGGCTGTCTCCAAAAGACCCTGGCTCAACAACTCGGCGCCCCTTTACCAAACCATCAAAGCGAGGGGGGGATTCCGCCGAGTTTTAGTTTGGGCCGACCAAATCATATCCTCAGGGGGGCATAAAGCTCATGGATGCTTCAACCGTGTACGATGGCGAGGCCGATTTCACGACGTTGCTCGACGAGTGGTTTGCGTTCGAACAGCCCGAACGCGGCGACATCATCAACGGCGTCGTCTTAGCCATAGACGACTACGGGATCATCGTTGACGTAGGGCTGAAACGCGACGGCGTCGTGCCCCGGCACGACCTGGAAAAACTCGAACCCGGCGTGACCTTCAAGGTGGGCGAAGAAATCCCGGTCATGGTCTTGCAGCCCGAAGACCATGAAGGCAACCTGATCGTCTCGGTGTCGCAGGCGCGCCAGAGCGAAGACTGGACCCGGGCCGAGGCCTTGCTGGACAACCAGGAGGTCTGGGAGGGCGTCGTCGCCGACGCCAACCGGGGCGGCCTGATTGTGCCCTTTGGCAACCTGCGCGGCTTTGTGCCGGCCTCGCACGTCATGGACCTGCCGCGCGGGCTGGATGAAGCCGGGCGCAAGGCGCACCTGACGGGCATGGTCGGCCAGACCATCACCGTCAAGGTTATCGAGGTGAACCGGCGGCGGCGGCGGCTGGTCCTCTCGCAGCGCGAAGCGCAGCGCGGGCGGCGCGACCAGCGCAAGGAAATCCTGCTGGAAGAACTCACTGAGGGCGAGATTCGCACGGGCGTGGTGAGCGGCCTGCGCGACTTCGGCGCATTCGTGGACCTGGGCGGGGCCGACGGCCTGATCCACATCTCCGAACTGGCCTGGCACCGCGTGCGGCATCCCAGCGAAGTGCTCAAGGTGGGCGACAGGGTCGAGGTCTACGTGCTGCGCCTGGATCAAGAGGGCAAGCGCATCGGCCTGAGCCTGAAGCGCCTGCAACCCAACCCCTGGATGCTGGTCGATGACCTGTACCACGTGGGGCAACTGGTCGAGGGCGAGGTCTCGCGCGTGACGCAGTTCGGCGCGTTCGTCAGTCTGGAACCCGGCATCGAGGCGCTGCTGCACAACAGCCAGATTGCCGACCCGCCGCCCGCCGACCCGTCGGAAATCCTCCATGAGGGACAACGGCTGTTGATGCGCATCATCAGTATCGAGAGCCACCGCCAGCGCCTCGGCCTGAGCCTCAAGGAAGTCTCGCAAGAGGAGATTGCGCGCTGGCGCGCCTCGCACCAGGTCGAAGAGGCCGATTTTGAAGAAGCCGATCTTGAAGAAGAGGAAGGCGACGAAGAAGATGAAGCCGACGCTGGCATGGAACCGGCGGATGCAGTACAATTGGCAGCCGGCGTCGAATAGGCCCATGTGCAGACAGCGCGCCTAAGCCCACTGTCTGCGCCTCTGATGACAACGTAGCCGCCGACCGCAAGCGCCGGGCCGGCTCTGGATGGGAGTGAATGGCTAAGAAGGACGAAAAGATCGAGGTCGAGGGCACGGTCGTTGAAGCGTTGCCCAGCACCCAGTTCAAAGTCCGGATGGACAACGGGCACGAGGTCCTGGCCTACCTCTCCGGCAAAATGCGCAAATATTACATCCGCATCTTGCTGGGGGATCGGGTCCGGGTGGAACTCTCGCCTTACGACCTGACTCGTGGCCGCATCGTCTATCGTCACCGCCGACACGGCGCGCTTCAACAAGAAGAGCTGGAAGAAGCCGGCGGTTAGCCCGCCGGCGCGGATGAAGGTCAAACGGACGGCTGAGCTGAACATCGGCTCAGCCGTTTGCTTATCTGAGCCAAAACGATGAGCCTGCGCCGATGGTTAAGGCCTCTGCGTTCGCACCGCTGGCTATACGCGGCGTATCGCCGCGCCGCCGACGCGCTGGGGCCTGGACTCGTTCGCATCGAGGGCGGGCCGCTGGCGGGCAGGGTGCTCGCGGTGCGCCGGTCGTTGCGGCGCTCGATCTACGCCGCCGGCGACTACGAGCCGGTTGTCGCGCGCGCGCTCTGCGACCTGGCGCAGCCCGGCATGGTCGCCTTTGACGTGGGCGCGCACTTCGGCTACTTCACGTTGCTGCTGGCCGAGCGGGTCGCGCATATCTACGCTTTTGAGCCGTCGCCGGCCAACTTCCGCGCGTTGACCCACACCCTGGCGCACAACCGCGTCAACAACGCGGCGGTCTTTCCCTTCGCCGTCTCGGCCAGTGACGGCGTGGACGTGCTCAGCCTCACCTCGGCGTCGAGCATGTGCCGGCTGCGCGATAACGCGCGCTTCTACGTGCGCGAAGGCGAGGGCGTGATCGGGGCCGCCCGCGTCGAGACCGTGAGCCTGGACAGCTTCGCCCGGCGCGAAAATGTACGCCGCGTGGATTTGGTCAAGATCGACGTGGAGGGGGAGGAGTTGCGCGTCTTGCTGGGGATGCAGGAAGTGATCCGCCGCTGGAAGCCGGCGCTGGTGGTCGAGGTGCACCGCGAGTTGGCCGGCGGCGAGGACCCGCGCCAGGTGCTCCACGTGCTGAACCGGTGGGGCTACACCTGCCGCGACCTGAACGCGGGCGGCGCAGTCATCACCAACTTTGCGCACACGTGGAGCGAGCATCACGTGCTGGCGGAAGCGCCAGCTTAGAGCCTATCCGAATAGCGTTGGACAAGGGGCTTAAGCCCCTTGTACAGGTCGTTTGAGACGGTTTTTCGGATAGGTTCTTAGCCGGGCTGCGCATGAAATCGGTCACGACTGCGGTCAAAAGCGAAAATGGCGATGCATCCCAGAAGACGGCATTACGTTTTTCGACGTATCAGAAATCCACCACGCCGCCGGCTGCCGACATGCTATCAGGGGAAGCGTGCGCAGCTTATTCCCGCCGCGCAAGCTGCACAACCAGCACGCCAAGCCCGGCCATGACCAGCCCAACGGCTCCCTGAGCAGTGAGCGGCTCATTCAAGAACAGCCAGGCCAGAATCGCGATTTGAACCAGCATGGTGTTGTTGATGAGGCTCGATTCCATCGCCGGGAGCGTGCGCAGCGTGTGGTTCCAGAGCGTGAAGGCGAAGGCGGTGTTCACGACCGCGAGCCAGGCGATGATGGCCCAGTGAGTCAGGTTGAGCGGCGGGAGTCCCTGGATGGACAGCCCAACGATCAAGAGCACGACCGCGCCGACTCCCATGCTGACCGCCGTCACGACCGAGGGGGGAAGGTCGCTGGCGCGGTTGACCCGCCGCCCCAAGATGGACGCCCCCGCGTTGGCGAGCAAGCCGGCGGCCACGACGACGTATCCGAAGGGGTCGCCCGCCGCGAGTCCGCCGGGGTAGAAATAGACCAGCGCGCCGAACACCGACATGAAGACGCCGCCCCATTGGAGGAGGGCCGGGTGCTCGCCCAGGAGCAGAATCCCCAGCAGCGCCACAACCACCGGCGTGAAATTCAGAATGATGCTGGCGCTGACCGCCGGCAGATAGGTCAGGCCGAGGAACATCGCGCCCTGGGTGAGGGCGTAGAACATCAGGCCGAGGGCAATCAATTGCATCCACTGCCAACGGGTCAGGTCACGCAGCGCAGCTCGGTGCGCGGGGCGCAAGGTGAAGGGCAGCAGGCACAGGAAAGCCAGCGCATAACGCAACCCCGCGAAGGCCAGGGCGGGGATGTCTTTCAGGCCGATTTTGATGAATACCCAGGACGTGGACCAGAGGAACGTCACCAACAGCGCCTGGAACGCCGCGCGCAGATGGACCGAAGTACGCACTTTGCGCATTTCAGCACCTCCGAGTCAAAGTAAGAGGGGATAGCGACGCACAAAAGTGCATCAACCTACCCCCTCCGGGCTTTTATTCCTCAAGGTGCCTGCCGCGCGCACTCTGCGCGGTTTTCTGTAGCGCTCGGTCCAGTCCACTACAGCGCAAACGCCGTCAGCGGAACCCTAGCTACCCTTCGGTTGAAGTGA
>DAOTXU010000024.1:0-11181 GCA_034435135.1 Anaerolineae bacterium
CGTCTCGCCTGCGGCTCGACACCCCCTCTCCGCTTGCGGAGAGGGGGACGGGGGGTGAGGTGTCCGCCACCACGACAAGCACCACACGTACCGGGGTCGATGGCTCAAAAGCTTGAATCACTTCAGCATCAAGATCGCAAAAGCGAGAAGATGAAACCCTTGTGGAGGCTACTGATTGGAGGCAAGCCAAATCGAGTAGCGCCGAAACGGTGCGGCTGAGCAAGGCCGCCTCCTCTAGTCCAGCTCAAACTGACCCGTATAGAGTTGGTAGTACCGGCCCCGCTGGGCCAGCAGGTCGTCGTGGTCGCCGCGCTCGATGATCTGGCCGTCTTCGATGACCAGAATCGCGTCGGCGTTCCGCACCGTCGAAAGCCGGTGCGCGATGACGAACACGGTTCGATTCCGCATCAGCACGTCCAACCCCTTCTCGATCAGGCGCTCGGTGCGGGTGTCGATGGAGCTGGTCGCCTCGTCCAGGATCATCACTGGCGGGTCGGCCACTGCGGCGCGTGCGATAGCCAGGAGCTGGCGCTGGCCTTGCGACAGGTTTGCGCCATCCGCGGTGATCCGGGTCTCGTAGCCTTCGGGCAAGCGCTTGACGAACGAATCGGCGTTGGCCTGGCGGGCCGCTTGCACGCATTCGGCATCGGTGGCATCGAGCCGGCCATAGCGGATGTTCTCCATCACGGTCCCGGTGAACAGGTGCGTATCTTGCAGCACCATGCCGATTGAGTTCCGCAGGCTATCCTTGCGGATGTGCTTGATGTCGATCCCGTCGAAGGTGATCCGGCCATGGTCGATTTCATAGAAGCGGGTGATCAGGTTCGTGATGGTGGTCTTGCCGGCGCCGGTTGACCCGACAAAGGCAATCTTCTGGCCGGGTTTCGCGTACAACGAAATGCCTTGCAGCACCGTCTTGTCCGGGGCGTAACCGAACGTGACATTATGGAACCGGACGTCGCCCTTGACCTCCGTGTAGGTCGGCGGGCCATCCGGCTGCGGACATCGCCAGGCCCAGAGCGTCGGGTGCGAGCCGTTGCGCTTCACTTCGATGCTGCCGTCCGCCTGCTGGGTCACGCCAACCAGGGCGACGTCTCCCGCGTCCACCTCAGGCGCCTGATCCATCACCTCGAAGACACGTTCGGCGCCGGCCAGCGCCGCCAGCACGGTGTTGAACTGGTTGGTGATCTGCTGCACCGGCATGCCCACCTGCCGCGAATATTGCAGATAGGCGGCCAGCGAGCCGATGTCGAAGCGGCCCCACACGGTGAGCAGCCCGCCCACCAGGGCGGTGGCCGCGTAGGCGATATTGCTCAGGTTGCCCACAATGGGGAGCGCGATGGCGGCATAGAAGTTGGCGTTGGTGGCCGCCTGGCGGTAGGCCTCGTTGCGTTTCTGAAACTCGGCGACCGCCGAGCGCTCGCGGCTGAACACCTTGACCACCTTCAAGCCCTCCACCATCTCCTCGATGTAGCCGTTGAGGTTGCCCAGGTTCTGTTGCTGCGCCTGGAAGTAGGTCCGGCTCTTCCCGCCGATCTTGCGCATGACAGAGACCATCAAGGCCAGGACGGCGAGGGTGACGAGAAGCAGAATGGGGCTGAGCAGAAACATCATGACGATCGCGCCGACCAGGTTGATCGTGCTGGAAACGAGCTGAACCAGGCTCATCTCGAAAGCCATCTGCACATTGTCGATGTCGTTGGTGTAGCGGCTCATCAGTTCGCCATGGGTGTGGCGGTCGAAATAAGTGAGAGGCAAGCTCTGCATCTTGGCAAAGAGGTCGCGGCGCAGGGTGTTGGAGGTGCGCTGGGCCACGTGCACCATGAGCCGGCTTTGGCCGTAGGATGCAGCCGCGCCGACCAGATAGATCCCGGCCAGCACCAGCAGCGCGCGCGCCAGGCCGGCGAAATCGCCCGGCAGGATGTAGTCGTTAATCAGCGGTTTCAAAAGGTAGTTGCCGGCCAACATCGACGCCGAGCTGAGCAACATCAAGATCATCACCGCCAGCAGCACCAGCTTGCGCCGCCGCAGATAGCCTAACAGGCGCAGGATGACCTTCCTCGCGTCCTTGGGCTTTTCGTAGCTGCACAACGCACCCGGCCCGCGCATGGGGCGTTCCACCTTCCGAATTGGAGTACGCCTGGTGTCGCTCATTGGGCCAGAACCCCTTCCTGCTGTGACTGGTTGATCTCCTGGTAGACCGCGTTGGTGGCGAGCAAGGAGTGGTGCGTGCCGACGCCGATCACCTTGCCGTCGTCGAGGACGACGATCTTGTCAGCGCTGCGCACCGAGCTGACCCGCTGGGCGATAATAAAGACCGTGGTCTGCGCTAGGTGGCGGTCAAAGCACTCGCGGATGGAGGCCTCGGTCGCCGAGTCCATCGCGCTGGTGCTGTCGTCGAGGATGAGAAGCTTGGGTCGTTTGAGGATGGCGCGGGCGATGCACAGCCGCTGCTTCTGCCCGCCTGACAGGTTCACCCCGCCCTGACCAAGCTCGGTGTCGTAGCCCTGGGGAAAGGACGCGATGAACTCGTGGGCCTGGGCATCCTGGCAGGCGGCTTCGATCTCCGCCTGGGTCGCGCCCTCCCGACCCCACAGCAGGTTTTCGCGGATGGTGCCGGAGAAGAGGGTGTCGTTTTGCAGCACAACCCCAATGCTGCCGCGTAGAGTCTCAAGCGGGTAGTCCCGCACATCGCAATCGTCCACCAGGACCGCGCCTGCCGAGACGTCGTACAGCCTGGGGATCAGGTTGACGAGGGTGGACTTGCCGGAGCCGGTGCCGCCCACGATGGCGACCACCTCGCCGGGTTCCACGGTGAAGCTGATCCCGGATAGCACCTCTTCGCCGCCGCCGGTGGGGCTGTACTTGAATGCAACGTCCCGGAACTCGACCTTGCCCGCGGTGACCTGCGGAAAGGCCGCGCGCGCGGCCGCCAAAGGCTTGTTGACGATGTCCACCTCGACCTCCAAGACCTCCAGCACCCGGCGTCCGCTGGCCTGCGCGCGCGCCGCCATGATGAAGACCATCGAGATCATCATGACGCTCATCAGGATTTGGAACACATAGCTGATGAAGCTGATCAACCCGCCCGCGCCCAGCGTGCCGGCGAAGACCATATCGCCGCCAAACCAGATGATCGCGAGGGTTGCGCCGTTCATGACGAACATCATCATCGGCATGTTCAAGATAGCAATGGAGACCGCGCGAATGAAGGCGTCGGTCAAAGCGTCGTTGGACCGTTGGAACTTGCCGATCTCGAAATCGGCCCGGACGAAGGCCTTGACCACGCGCTGGCCGATCAGGTTCTCCTGGAGCGCGCTGTTGAGGCCATCGATGCGCTCCTGCACGACAGCAAAGCGTCTGGTGGCCGTCCTGAGGATGGCCGCCACGCCCACAACCAGCAGGGGGAGGGCGACGGCGAGAACGACGGAGAGCTCGGCGTTGATGTTGTAGGCCAGCAAGAAGGCAATGACGAGCATCATCGGCGCGCGCAACAAGATGCGCAGCGCCATCATGAAGGTGAGCTGCAGGTTGTTGACGTCGTTGGTCAGCCGGGTCACCAGGGACGCCGTGCTGAAGGAGTCGATGTTGGTGAAGGAGAACTGCTGCACCTTGGCAAAGAGCGCGTCGCGCAGGTTGGCGCCGAAACCCATGCTGCCGACCATGGAGAGTCGCATCATGGTGATGCCGCACCCCATGGCCGCAAGGGCCAGCAGCACCATGTAAAGCCCGATCCTGGCGATGTACGCCACATCCTGGCCTGCTATGCCGACATCAACGATTCTCGACATGAGCAGCGGCATACTCAGCTCAGCGATGACATCGAGCAGCACAAAGATGGGCACCAGGAGAATCTCACGCCTGTACCGGCCTACGTAGCCAGCCAGCTTTTTGATCAACGGTGGCTCCTTAGTGAAACGGAAGTGAGGGTTATGGCTGAAAACGCAGCAGGTTGGCCTGCATCCGCGTCAGCAGGTCGTGCAACCGGTCCAGGTCCGGCTCGGACAGCCCGTCGAGCATCATCCGATCGAGCCTGCCGAACGCGCTGTGGATCTCGGCGATGAGCGCATGACCTTGCGCCTGCAGGTACACCCGTGACACCCGCTCGTCCGCGGGGTCGGCCCGGCGCTGCACATAGTGCGCCTGTTCCATGCGCTTAATCACCTTGGTCGCAGCCGCAGGCGAGATTTCCAGCTTTTCGGCGATCTCCGAATGGGTCATGCCGTCCTGTTCCGACAGAGCCATCAACAGGAAGGCCTGGCCGCGGTATAGCCCGATCTTGTCCACTGACTGATCGGCCCGGGTGTGATGGAGCCGGCAGACGCTGACCAATAGCCGGCCCAGGTCCTTATAGGCGATTGAGGGCATTGCTTCACCTGTATACAGTTAGCCGGTTAACTATTATAGCGAGGCGTGTTGATGGGAGCAAACTGTAGCTTCCCCCGAAAATGGTCAAGAGACGCCAGTCTAGCGAGATCAAGGGGGCAACTTTCTGTTCCTGACCATCGAGCGGACATCCGGCTGATCAGCGAGGAAACGCGCAACGTCATCACTACCGCCGGGTTGGAAATCAACCGCATCACTGCCGACCTGGAACAGCGCCTCACCAACCTTGTCATCGTCGCCACTGAAAGCGTGGTCTTCGTGCTGGACAAGACCGTCTTTAACATCATTTTGATCCTGTCGCTGGTGCTGCTGGGGGTCGGGGTGCTGATCTTCATCTGGCTGTTCTTCACCAAACGGCTGCCGGAGGGCGGTCTGCGCGTGGTGGTGCTGGGGCTGATGGGCCTGTTCGTCGTGGTGTTCGGCGCGCTGGCCTTCGTGCCGCCGGTGCGCGCCGCCGTCATGGACGCCACCGGGCTGGAGCTGGAAAAACGGCTCGACCGGGTGACAGAGCAGCGCCCGGAGATCGGTGGCGTGCAGCCGCGCAAGATTGTGATCGGCACGACCAGCAGCATTTCCCTCTTCGGCGTCGGCCTGCGGCCTGAAGGCAAGACGATCACGGCGAAAATCGGCGCGCGCGATGTGCCCATCACCGCCTCGACCGATAAGGAAGTCGCCCTCAACGTCGCGGGCCTGACGCTGGTCAACGGTGTGTTCGACGTGGTGCTGCTGATCGACGGCGCGGAAGGGCCGCGCGGCGTGGTGGAGATCGAGAATCCGCCGCCGCCAGCCCAGCCCCCCGACCTGACCGTCACCGGCTTCTCGATCAACCCGTCGTCGCCCACCCAGGGCCGCAGCGTCACCGCCACCATCACCATCCGCAACATCGACGGTCGATCCCAACGGCATGGTTGAGGAGTCGCGCGAGGACAACAACAGCCGCACCATCCGCAACGTCGTGGTACGCCCGGTGCCGCCACGCCGGGCGCGCGTGACGGTGAACATCACGCGGATCACCATCCACGACAACTCCGAGCCGCCCCACAAGGGGAACGGCGAGGTGCGTTTCAATATTAACGTCGGCGGGCAGACCTCGCGCTTCCCGGCCAGCGGGACGCGCAGCGTCGCCAATGGGGCGGTGCTGACCGTGAACCAGACGTTCACCCTCACGCTGACCGAAGGCCAAAGCCTGGCGATTTTCATCACCGGCGTGGAAGAGGATGATCCCGTCTTCCCAACGTTCGACGATCACGACAATATGGGCATCGTCGATCCGACCTTCACCAGCGGCGAGAACTGGAGCAGCGGGTCGCACAACGTGCGCAGCCGCAACCCCGGCAATTACACCGTGTCCTTCACGATCACTGTGCAGGATTTGAATTAGGGGGCGGGGAGCCTGGGAGAGGGGTTTTGATGCTCACGCCTGGTCTACGGCACCCGTAGGGCTGAATGTCGCGGACGAACCTCTCTGTCTGAGACCGGTGTGAGGGCCGGAAATACCATCCGTCGGTGAATCATGCCGCTTTTCCGAGCAGACCTCTATGGGCCAGTTGCCTTCTTCGAGAATTCCGGCCTACCACAGGCCCGGAATCAGGCGGTAGCGGGTCTGTTGCGCGTACTCTGCGTAACCTGGGAGTTCCTCATGCAGGGTGCGATCCTCCATCGCAGTGCGGATTGTAAAGACGACGATGCCGATAGCGCCAGGGATGAGGGCTGCCCACGCGCCCAGCGCAATCGGAAGAGCTAGGAACTGCAGAATGACGCCGGCGTAGCCGGGATGGCGCACGAATCGGTACGGGCCGCCGGTCGCCACCTGGTGCCCGTGCGATTCCTGGATGCGGACACTGGGGTCGAAGTAACGGTTGGCGAGCATCGACCAGGTCAGCAGGATGAAACCCAGAATCATCAGGATGTTACCGAAAACGCATACGAGCGACGAGACGGGAACGGACCAGGCGTTGCGCCAGTCCAGGCCAGCGACGAACGGCTGGACGAGGATCAGCACGAAGTAGATCGAAAGCAGCGCCAGGTCCCATTTCTTGGCACCGACCGTTGCCTGTTTCACGCGCTGACCGCGCTGGTTGAGCAGTTCCGGGTTACCGAAGGCCAGGGCAAGGCTGAGACCGATCCAGCAGGCGGTGTAGACGACGGCAAAGACCCATCCCCATCCCCAATCCAGCGCGCCAGCGCCCAGGAAAAGCATGACCGCCGTGAAGACAGCCTGCCCGATGTGCTTGCCGATAGCATTGACGCCATAGATGTTGACCCTTGGCCTCGGCGATTCGTTAGGTGCCGTATGTTGTGCCATCGTTTCCCCCTGATTGAGATGCAGCCTATTCTACCGCGCAGGGATATCGGGGCGCAGCCCCAATATCCGGTGTGAGGGCCGATAGTGTCATCCGTCTGTGAATCAGGCCGTTTCTTGGAGCAGAGCGCTCCGGTCGAGAACCTGCTGGATGGCTGCCAGTGCCGGAAGGCAGAGATGAAAAAACGAGCAGATCATATGCCCGATTGTAGATAGAAAGCGAGAGTGGCTCAAGCAATCTTCTTGAGACGGATTCCTACCCAAAAGGTTCTGAGGGGAGGAACCAGCACCACTTTTTGTCCAGCAGCGAACCATCCCCATAGCTCCCGCTGAGTACAAAAGGTGTTCAATGTGAGGATTTCGTAAAATAGGGTGGGCGTTTCATCATGGCGATTTCCGGAGATCGCGGGTTCGATGAAGCAGGTGTTGGGCCGCGTGGCGGTCGGCGGTGAACACGGGTATTGATGAGATAGACGCTCATGATATGTGTTCGCCGAGTAGACTTCAGGCCGGATGAGGTTTCGGCCACGACCCTGAAATCTCGCCCCCAACTCGGAATGCCCCCCTGGGCTGATGACAAAACATCTACTGTGGAGAAGGAGAATCAAGTATAATGGAAGTAGACATGATCTGTCTATTTTCGGGATCGTGCTCCAGGAGGCACTCTTGATATCCTCTCAAGAGCGGCTAGCAGAGATACGTTTGTTGGGTTCTTTCGAAGTGGGGCGAGGAGATCGCGTCTTACCTGCGGATGCCTGGCCCCGGAAAAAAGCGGCTGCCCTGCTGAAGCGCCTGGTCCTGGAACGCCGCCTTTTGAAGGATCAGGCGATTGAGTTCCTCTGGCCCGAAGCTGACCCCGCTTCCGCTGCAAACAACCTGTACAAGACACTTCATACTTTGCGCCAGACCCTCGACACGGCTCTCGGCCAGGGCGCAGCTTCAGCGATCTTTAGCTTTGAAGATGGCGTCCTGAGCCTTGCGCCGTCGGTCTGGGTCGATGTCCAGGAGTTCGAGCGGCTGTGCGCAACGCCGCCGACCGTGCCCCCTGAGCAGCGCGCCGCCCATCTTGAACAGGCGCTGGACCTCTACCAGGGCGACCTCCTGCCCGACGACCGGTACGCTGAGTGGACGTTGGTCCCGCGCGAGGCGCTCTACCGCCGCCAACGCGAAGCCCGCCTGGCGCTCGCGGCCCATCGCCGTGACGCCCGCGACTACGCCGGCGCCATCGCGCTGCTCACCCCCCTGCTGGCGCACGACCCGGCGGATGAGCTGGGGCATCGTGAGTTGATGCGCCTTTACGCCCTGGACGGCCAGCGCCACGAGGCGCTGCGTAAGTATCAGGCTTGTGTGGACGCACTTGCCGCCGAACTCGATGTGCCGCCCGCGCCGGAAACCGCCATGCTGTATTCGCAGATTCTCAGCGGCGAGCTTGCCCCGGCTCCCGCTACGGCTCAGCCCGTCTGGATGCCCCCTACGCCGGTCGTCCTGGAGGTGGCGCGCAGCGAGCCGCTGGTTGGGCGCGCCGCCGAACTCGAAACGCTGCGCCGATGGCTGCATATCGACCGGCGCAGGCAGGGTCGAACGATTCTGATTGCCGGCGACTCAGGCGTGGGTAAGACTCGCCTGGCGATGGAAGCTTTGAAGCTGGCCGCCGAATCTGGCATGATGACCCTCTTGGGCGCTGCGTATGAGCAGGAGGGTCGCCTGCCCTTCCAGCCCTTCATCGAAGCGTTTGACCACTTCCTGGCTGAGCAACGCCGTTCTCCCAACGAGAATCCGATCACTCACTTCAAACGCCTGGATTCCCCGGACCCGCAGCGGGAACATTGGGCGCTGTTTAGAGCAACTGTCAATTTCATCCTCGATATTGCCAGAGATTCTCCGCTGGTCTTCCTGGTGGACGATTTGCACGCCGCCGATGAGACGAGCTTGCAGCTTTTCCACTACCTCGCCCGCCAGACACGCGCCGCGCCGGTGGTGTTCATTGCTACCTATCGGATTGACTCGCCCACAAGCACCCAGTTCGACGCGCTGATGAGCGCCCTGTATCGGGAAGGCTTGAGCGAGACAATTATGCTGGAATCCTTGCCCCAAGAAGATGTCCAGGAAATCCTGGAAGGTATTTTTGAAGGAAAGGTAAGCGATGCTCTCTGCCGGGCGGTATACGAGATAACCGCCGGCAATCCCTTCTTTACGCAAGAAATGGCGAAAGCCCTCCTCAAGCTTGGGAAGGTGGAGCAGCGTGAAGGCTGTTGGTCGCTGAAATCTGGAGAAGCGCTAAGCGTGCCGGGTAACCTGAGCGCTTTGCTGCGCCAAAAAGCTTCGCGGTTGGGACACAGTGTTGAAGTTGCGCTGACCGCCGCGGCGGTGATCGGTAGGGAGTTTAGCTTCGAAATTTTACGAGGCGTGGCTGCTCTCTCAAACGGAGAAATCCTGGGCGCGCTGGATGCTGCTCTGGACGGTCACCTGATCGAAGAAACGCCTGTGGGGTATCGCTTTCGCCACCCCTTGATCCGCCAGGCGCTCTACGAAAGCCTCAGCCGTGTACGCCGGGCAAATCAACACACTCGCACGGCGGAGGTCATTGAGGCTATATATACCTTGCGACCCGGCGGGCTTGCTCAGCAGATTGAGGCTCTGGCTTACCACAACGATGCAAGCGACCGGCGCGACCGCGCCCTGCCTTATCTGATACAGGCTGGAGAAAACGCGGCTGGCGTGTATGCATTCGAAGTCGCCATCGATTACTTTGAGCGCGCACTCTCCCTGCTGGACGATCTTGGCCTGGCTGATCCAGCCCGCCGCTGGCGCCTGCTCGAATCGCTCGGCTGGTGGCACACCATCTTAGCGGATACTCCCAAAGCGGTTGCCCATTTTGAGCAAGCCCTGGCTCTGGGCCAGGGGTCAGATTGGCAGCCGGCCAGCCGAGACCTCATCCGCCTGCATAACGGAGCGGCGGTTGCCCTGATTACGGCTGGGGATTTGGATGCCGCAGAAGGTCACCTCCAAACCGCCTTAACGAAGGTGGACGAGCGAGAGGGTGCACCGGAATACGCCCGTTTGATGTATAGCCTGGCCCAGCTTCACTGGCACCGGAACGATTACCAGCGAGCCATGGAGGCAGCCCAGCGCAGCCTGGCTATCGCCGAGCGTCTGGATCAGCCCGATGCGGTCGCCCGCGCCTTTGAGATGTTAGCGCTGGCCTGCCATTCCTTAGGAGAATGGCAGTCGGGGATCGCTTATGAGCAGCAGCGGTCAGCGTTGGCTGGGGCCGGCCTGGATGTCACCGATGCCTTTGACGTTCATCTTTGACTATGGGAATATCACCTGTATGGTGATAAAGGCTACGAAGAAGTCAGGCAAACGGTCGATACCACTCTAGCTCAGGCCAGGCGTATGGGCGCTCCGCGCGCCATCGCGCTCTGCCAGTGCTTCTATGGGGCATTGGAGTACCAGGCCGGTCACTGGGACGCGGCGGAGGCTGCGCTGAACGAGTCGATCAAACTTTACCGGGAGCTGGGGACCGCTTCGGGTGAAGCCCTTGCCTGGCAGCGCCTGGGAGTCTTGCAGACCGCGCGAGGCCAGATCGAGGAAGCGATGATCTCTTTCGAAGAAGGGATCGTGGCTGCCGAGCGCGCGGTGATGCGCGCTCACTGCCAGGCGCGCCTGTATGCCTCGATGACGCGCAACCGCCTGATTGCAGGAGATTTTCAGGCAGCAGATCATTACCTCTCTTTAGGATTGGAAATGAGCGAGCGTCATGGGAACTGCGCCACCTGCGACGCTCTGCTTCTGCCCGCCGCGGTTAGTCTACGCATCGCGCAAGGGGAGATCCAACAAGCGGAACAGTTTTGCCGGCGGTTGGAAATTGCAGCGGAACAGTACTCCAGCCGCATGTGGGTAGCCATGGCGAAACAATCGCGCGGTGAACTCCAGGCTGCCCAAAATCGACTGGAGGATGCGCTCGAACGATACCAGCAGGCTTATGAGGCGTATCGAGCGGCGGGCCATGATTATGAAGCCGCCCGCTGTCTGTCGGCGATGGCTGACCTGCACGCCGCGCGCCACACCCCACAAGATGACCAGCGCGCGGTCGCCATCCGCCGGCAGGCCTGGGCATTGTTTGACCAATTAGGAGCGGACACTCCACGCGCAAATGTATAGAATGGGGCGCTGCCTCTTTGCAAGATAGCTCCACAGGATACCCGGGTCGATGTAAAACATCCTATCTGAGGCTGGACGAGGGGCTTAAGCCCCTTGTCCTACCCCACCGGCTGAGACGGTTTGGCTCAGAATCGAGCGCGATAACCCACTTTCAGGTACTCCACACTATCCTGAGATTCCTCTTTCACCCATTTCCCGTAACTACTCAGGCAGGGACGAAGGGCCGCATGAGTAGGGCATCATGCAGGGCCTGGAGGACATTGACACCCTGTTTGCGAACCGTCGAGATGTAGCTGCGGATGTCGCAGAAGATGTTTGCGCCGGAGCGA